>JACQMZ010000074.1 GCA_016203345.1 Candidatus Woesearchaeota archaeon
GTGTGTTCACTGGCGGTCCGCCCGCGCCTTTGACAACTGGGGTTACCCGGATTTGAACCGGGGCCACAAGGTCCCGAACCTCGCATCATACCAAGCTAGACTATAACCCCAAAATTCCGAATTCGTCGCTTCGCTCCTCATTCAGGAATTTTGTAGGAAAAAATAAATGGCAGTTAAAAACCTATGTCTCCCCCGAATTTTCCTGAACGAGCTTGCGAGTTCGGAAAATTCCCTCGCACCACAATTCTCATGTTCTTTCCGGCAAGGTGGTTGACGTATTTGACAAAGCGTTGGATTGTTCTGTCTCGTTTGTAGAGTGTGAGGGTGTTTGGTGTGGGTGTGATGCGGAAGAGTTCGTTTTCTCCGCTGACGATGCTGGTGTATCCTCCCCATTCTGGTTTCCAGTCTGCTGTGAAGTCGAGTTCGAATGCAATGCCCGGTGGCTCGCGGAGTTCGTCGTTGAGCAGGGTGTAATTTCTGTGTTTGAACAGGAGTGTTTGAAACGTCGCGTGTTTTAGTTTCGTGCCGGTGACGGACGAGCAGAGATCAAGAAAGTGTTTGCTCGTTAGAAACGTGGATATCTCTTTTACTGTTGTCGTGTAGTGTGCGTACAGGTCAAACACGGCGTGTGGCTTCCATGATGCTTTTGAGAGTGGTTTGGCGAGTTCGTCATAGCATTCTTTGTTGAGGAAGTTTCTGAGTTGGATGGAGTCTTGCTGTGCAAATTGTTGCTGTAGTTGTTTGATGACTGTGGGCTGCACGTAGTTCGGATTGATGTACTCGTGGTCTGGTTCATTCATGGAACCATCCTCCGAGGGTGTGTCGTTTTGTGTTGGTCAGGACTTCGCGTACTTGGTGCCAGCTGTGCGCTGAGACGCGGAAGAGGATGAGGGTGTTGTGTTGGGGCGGGATGCGTTTGGCTGGTGTTCCGGCATGTCCTTTATTTGTTGTAAATAGCTCGAGCTCGCCGCCGTCCTGTTCGCCAAGAGTAGAAAAGTTGATGACGTACGCGATTTTGCGGTCTTCCAGTCTGTCGTCGTGCGGTAGCAGGTAGTCTGTGTTGTCGTAGATGAATCCTGACATGTCCACTGTGCTTCCTAGTCGCGTGCGTGTGAGGAGCGCGATCCATTGGATGAATTCGCGTGAGCTGAACAATTGGTGGAATTCCGTAAGGACAGGATCGTCGAGTTTGGTCACGTCGTGTGTTTGTTGGAATGAAAACAAGTCTGATTCTTGTTCAAAAAATTCTTGTTTGGCAAGTGCTTTCTGCACAGAGTTAAATTTTTCTCTAGTAAAGAATTCTGTGAGCACGATGTGCTCAAACGGCTCGCCTGACGCGAAGAGTTTCTGCAAGTCTTTGACAGAGTTGAGATACAACGGATTGATCCAGTCTGAGAGCATAGGAGTCGTACAGATGCCGACTGATTTAAAGGTAGTGTTCTTGCCGGTTTGTATTTCAATGTGCCAAACTTAGACTGGTTTGTGCAGTGTGGGGAGACTCCAGCCGTCTCCCCACGCCCCACTGCTCAAGCTGCGTGCAATTGGACGGGGCCGCCGCCTGACAGAAACGCCTAATGAGCGGCGGCAACAGCAGAGTCTTCGCAGCAATCGCGGGAGTCATAGCCTTGACACGCGAATCGGGTCAAGGTGATACGAGCCGCAACAAGTCATATGTTTTTTGCGGCTCGAATCAGGGGCAGCGTGCAGCCCCCTATGCTGCACAAAAAAATTCCACTCAAACCCGTTACTAAAATCCATTTACTATGCTAACAAATAACCATTTCAACAATCGAAATCAATTTAAACCTCATCTTGACCTGTTTTTGTATGCCGCCTTCGCTTGCAGACGTTATTGGCTCTCGGCCTGGAATGATTGTGTCGCAGGAGTTTCGCGAGTTGTTTCGGGCGGGTTGTTGGTCGTTTGAGAAGACTGATGATTTGGAGGCGCGTATTCAGCCGAATAGTTTTGATCCGGTGATTGCTGATACGTGTTATTTTCTGCCGAAGGGGTTTCGGCCGCGCATGGGTGAGCGTGTGCTTGAGACGTTGCGTCATGAGTATCCGTGGAGGACGTACAAGATTGATCCTGCGCAGGGGCGTTTGGTTTCTCCTGGTGAGCAGTGGCTGTTGCCGTTGGATGGGTATTTTCGTTTGCCCGCTGGGTGGTGGATTGAGCATAGTCCGAAGAGTACGCAGGGTCGGCTGGGGAATTTTGTGCGGCTTTTGGCTGATGGTTCGCCGAATTATGACATGGTGCGGGGTCCGTGGGAGGGTCGTTTGTATGTGTTGTTTGAGCCGCATGCGTTTCATAATCTTATTTTTCCCGGGTTGTCTTTCAACCAGTTGTGGGTGTCCTGCCAGTCGCGGATGAGGTTAAGCGATGAGGATTTCAAAGCAGTGTATGCGCAGGTGCCGTTGTTTTATGACGGCGCCAATCCTATTCCGTTGGACAAGATTGTTTTTCAGGATGGCTTGGTGCGCATGACGCTTGACTTGGAGGGGAAGTACACTCATGGTGTGGTCGGGTTGTGTATTGCAGGCAATCCTGACCCGATTGATTTGCGCGCGAAGGGAGTTGTTGACGTGCAGGATTTTTATGATGTTCGTATGGCGCATGAAGGGAAGCTGCAAGTGCCTCGTGATGATCCTGTGGTGTTGGTGGCGACAAGGGAGGCGTCTCGTATTCCTGCGCAGGTGACTCTGCCTGATGGCCGCGTGTGTGGTTTGGCGGCAAAGTACAAGAGGGATGATGATGCGGCTGGAAAGTGTCAGTTGGATCAGGCAGGATTTCATGACAGTGGATTTGAGGGCTCGACGGTGCTTGAAGTGAATAATGAAGAGTTCCGGGATCTTATCCTCTTGAATGGGCAGGACGTTGGTGGTCTGGAGTTTTTCGCCGCTCGTGGTGTGCCAGATAAGGTGTATGGCGCAGGCATTGGCTCGAGCTATAAGGGGCAGGCGGGTGTGCGTCCTGCCAGGCAGTTCAGGCCGATTGATTTCAAGTCTGTTGCATCTAAGCTTGACAAGAATCGCGAGCTCATTATGGCAGTTGACGCACAGGAATTGTTTGCTGGCAGTCATTTTGAAGGGTTTAAGCCCGCGATGGGGTGTCCTTATCTTGAGCGGTTGTTGCAGTGTCAGAATTCGTTTGTTCGTCGCGGTCCTGCTGAGGAGGATGAGACGCTGAAGCAGCCGATTGGGTATGCGGTGATTGTAAACCCTGTGACGAAGAAATTGTTTGTGTACGAGCGTTCTGCCAGGAAAGAGAATTACGGTGAGCATCGATTGTTTGGCAAGGTGAGCATTGGGGTGGGTGGCCATGTGAGGGACAGCGACAAATCGTTTCCGAATCCGATCAGGGCAAGTATGGAGCGGGAACTCTTGGAGGAAGTGGAATTGCACGGCCGCAAGGACACGGTGCATCTCGGATACATAAACGCAGACGCGACTGGGAAAGATGTGGACCGCGTCCATTTTGGCGTACTCTACGTGGTTGCTGTTGACAACGACTGTGTGACGCCGAAATCCCCTGAATTGAGGCAGGGGAGGATGATGTCTCTTGCAGAGGCGCGCTCGTACGTGGAAAACTTTGAGACGTGGTCGCGGATCGCGTTGGAGCCAGTGGAGCGTTTTCTTGCGTCGTAGTAATATCCACACCTGACCTTTATATACGAGCATGAAGCAGAAGGTCTTATGCTGTACGTGTTTAGCTTCTGTCATTGTTCGCTCACGTTTTTCGAGAACACGAATTTCCCGAGTTCGCGCTGTGAGCGCTCACTCAGGGAAATTCACATACGCGTGTGGCCAAGTTACAACGGTAGCCTACCGAAGTACGCTTGCTTCCGTAGTAATCTTCGCCATAAAAAAGTGAATTTTCCGTGTGAGCGAGTCATAGGCGAGCGAACTCGGAAAATTCGTACTCACAGAATAGCTAAACAGGTACCTTATGCTTGACCAGTTGGTGGAAGCGTCATTGTTTGGTGCTGGTTTTGTGGCAACAGAGGCGATGTTTAACATGGCTTTGCTGGCAGAGTATAATGTAGTGGGGTGCAAGTCTGGGGTGCAGCTGCCTCATGATTCTTCCCGCCCCTTTCATGGCCATAGTTACCCGGTGATGTTTGCGTTTGGCTTTGCCGTGGGTGTTGCTCATCATCCTGTTTTTGAGTTGTTCAGTACAATGCCTGAGGGGTATGCCGCGTTTGGTCTTGCGTTTTCTGCATCGGTTGTGATAACAGAGGGCGTGTTTGGAAAGGCAGGACATGCGCCATGGAAGGAGGTGTACACGTATTTGAGCCAGCGTATAGACAAAAGTTTTGAAGATGGTTTATTGTCGCGCGTGAAATGGTTGGGTGTTGTTCCGCGAACAATTGCTGAGGGGGCGTCGTTGGTGTGGCTTGTGCCTGGCTGGGTCGGTTTTGGTGCAGCGAAGAAATACGTGCATGACTTTTACGTGCAGTGCACGTGGTAAATCATTTATACTTCTGAATGATATAGCAAAGCATGAAACGCGTTGTGTATCTCCTTGTGCTCTTGTGTGTGCTTGATGTGGTGCTGGCTCAGACAACTATTTCTGAGTGTGTCGCGCAGGGGTGTCGCCCAGTGCGAATCCGTGTAAGTTCGTCTCCACCTGCCGTGTGCGTGACAGCATCGCCGATCGTCGGCTTGCGGCAGTTCAAACTGTCAACGCCCGTGTGCTGTTGCGAGCAGGACGTGTTCAACAGCATTCTCGCGTTTCAGAAGGAAATTCAGGCAAACAATGATAATTTTCCTCCTGCTGGCACGTCGGATTTTCGCGTGATTGCCGGCAAGCGGAATGTGCTTTTGTCTGCCCCGCACGCCACACGGCACGTTCGTGAGGGTGCGGCTAAGGATGCGGATTTTTGCACTGGCGCGATTGCTCGTGCTGTTGCGGAACTCACTGGCGCGACTGTGATCTTTACAACTCACAAGAGTGCAAATGATCCTAATTTTGTAGATGCTGTTGATGGCCGGCTGATTCCGTACAAGCAGGCGTTGGCAGACTTGTCTCGAGCAGGAGGTTTAACTGCGGTTCTGGACGTTCATGGCGCCAGCGAGACTCAGCCGTTTGACGTGGATTTTGGCACGTTAAATGGCAAGTCAGTTCTCGGCAACCCGCTTCTGATACATCTTCTTTCGGCGAGCTTCAAGGCAGAGGGGTTCGGGGAGCTGACGTCAAACGTGTTTGCAGCAGAACAGCAGGCGAGTGTGACAAAGTTTGCTTCTCAGCAATTGGGCATTCCTGCGGTCCAGCTGGAAATCAACAGGAAGTTTCGCTGTCAGACAAAAGAAGATACCTTGCGCCTGGTTCGTGCGATGGTAAGAGTGATTAATGCGATTTAATAGCGAATCTCGTAATCTATAAAACTTTTGCGAGATTCGTTAGTATAGTAAATCGCACTGTTTTTGTTTTATAATTTATGCGATTTACTATAACGACGATTTTGAAGGGCAAAGCTAATAGCGTCATGGAAGGTGAATGATTTCTATCTTTTAAACGTACACTTTTTATACACGCCATCATTTTACAGGGAACATACCATTTTTGGAGGTATAATGA
>JACQMZ010000075.1 GCA_016203345.1 Candidatus Woesearchaeota archaeon
ACAATACTGCGAATCTTGTGCGGAGCGAACTGGAGAAAGACCTTTATCTTCTTGAGTTACTCAAAGAAGATATTATTAACGCAAGTAGTCTTGCTCGAAAATTTTTTCCAAAAATCAAAGAACAGAATCCAAAAGCGACGGTAGAATCAATTTCAATTGCTATTAAGCGTTACGCGGAACAGTCCAAGAAAGAACGGATTTCAAAAAAAATAAGAGAAAACATCGCACAATCAACACTCTCCAGTAAAAATGATGTTATTCAGGCAACGTACAAACGAAACCATGAAGTGATGAAACTGATTTCAGATATCTCTCCAAAAATCAAATGGGACGAAGCAGAAATATTTCTCATTAATCAAGGTCCTGGCGAAATCACCGTCATTTTAGATAAGAGAAATCAATTTCTCCTGGATCCGATTAAGGCTTACAAAATCGAATATACTCCTAATCTCACTGCGATCTCAGTGAAGGAAAATATTGCTCAAGGTCACGAAGGCTCAATCAGCATTCCAGGAGTGTACGCTCATATGATGACCCAACTGGCTCGCAAAAGCATAAATGTGATTGCAGTTAACTCTACATTAAGCCAGATTACGTTCATGATTAA
Organism: Candidatus Woesearchaeota archaeon; assembly: GCA_016203345.1. Classification (GTDB taxonomy): domain Archaea; phylum Nanobdellota; class Nanobdellia; order Woesearchaeales; family ARS49; genus JACQIC01. Next base: position 608 of record JACQMZ010000075.1, read on the forward strand.
AAGCAAAGACTTTGTACCTACTTATCAAACACTGCAAGATGCAATCAACTTCTTCAGAGAATAATCTTCAGTTTTTCTACTGGTTTTGTCATTACTCGTTCAATACTTTATTTGAACGTTTGATTAAAGCTTGATGATACTTTCATCGTTCATCCCACACTTTATCGTACACTGCCTGCGTTTCCATTGCTGTCCTTTCCCATGAAAACTGGCGCGCGCGGCGCACACCCCGACGCGACAATCGCGTGGCAATGACCTTGTCATTCAACACTGCAAGAATATGGTCGGCAAGATTCCTCGGCGTCGGCTCACATAGCAGGGCAGCATCCTCTGTAATTTCAGGCAATGACGTCAGATTTGAGGACACGACAGGCGTGCCGCACGCCATGGCTTCAAGCACAGGCAGACCAAAACCTTCATACAGGCTAGGAAACACAAACACGCTTGCTTTCCTGTACCAGTCAGCCACATTCTCGGCTGAATCAATCCAGTGCACAGAGTCAGACACGCCAAGCCGGCGAGCCAGCGACAACAACTGCTCGCGCCCCCCACGCCATTGCGGCTCGCCAATCTTCACTAATTGCGCATCAGGAACACTCTCCTGCACCAACGCCAAGGCGTGCAACAAATTCTTCACGTTCTTCCGCGGCATTTCACTTCCCACATACAACAGCGTTGCAGGCTCACGCTTCGCATGCGATGGAAAAAACACATTATGATCCACACCCAAAGGAACAACTGAAACCTGACGCTCCGGTATGCGAAGATGTTGTACTGCATCCCTTTTCGTATGCTCAGAATCCGCGATCACGTGCGATGCGTGACGAATACCCTGATAGATCAAACGATAAAACCACCGGCGCGCGAACGGCTCATCCTGTCTGGCCAACGGAATCACGTCATGCACGGTCACTACAGACTTTCTCCTCTGGTAAAACAACGGAAACGCCAATTGCTGGTCAGAACAGTGAACAAGACCATCACGCGGCAAACGCATTATGATCGGAGACTTTGAAAACACGGCATTCACGTCAATCACAGGAGTGGCGGGCAAAGAAGATGACGTCCACAACACTCTCACAGGCAGTTGTTTGGACAACATTCGTGCATACGTGCCCAGACCTGTCCTGCCAGTGCTTGACGCGACCAAATACACCTGTCTCATGGCACAGGCGCACAACCCTTTCTTTTTAAAACCTCAGTATTTTCGAGTTCGCTCGATCCGAGACTAAATAATATGCACGCTCGCTAAAAACTCATCATTGCACCGAAGGTGCATGAATTCGTTTTTATGCTCGCGTGCTCACTCAGAAAATACTGGGCACTTAATAAAAAAAAAGGTATTCAGGAACTATCGTGCTTGTCTTGGGGGTGGCAGAGGCGCCCTCTTCTTATCAACTGTAAACTCAACAGTGCAATTCACGTGACGGTCAACCATCAATTCAGCCAGTCTTCTCGTTGTGCGCCCAATCCTCTGGTACACGCTGTCCATTTCGGGAATAGAAGCGTCAATCTTGCATTGTTCTGTGAACAACACCCCGCTCATCTCTCCGCTCATCATCTCGCCCCCTTTATCCACAAAAACCGTTCCATGCCTGACAATGATATTCCCGGTAAAACAAGTCATGCAAGTATTCAGCAATGCGCGTACGGTAGGCCTCCTTAACTTCACCACAACGAGGATTCATGCGGACAAAACCCCTCACAATACCTGACTTCACTGACATGTCGTATACACCAAAGGACGGCCTTAAAAAAGTAATGGCAACAAAACGTCAACCAACAACTTCCCGCCAGCAATTGCAATCGCCACAAGAACAACCTTTCGAAACAAAACAGACGGAACACGCCGAACAACCAACCGAGCAACATACGACCCTGCGAGAGCCACGACAAACAAGACAGGCAGGTACACAACCCACTGCTCATGCAAAAAACCATATGAAACGTACAAAGGAATACGCACAACGTCCACCAGCAAAGCACTTACTGCTGCTGTTGAAATATACGCTTTTTTGTCCAACCGCAAAGTCGTGAGATACGCACTGCGCACAGCACCTCCGGTGCCTATCAATCCCGCCAAAAAGCCAGACGCACCACCTGCAATCAGAGCACCAGCCACAGATTTTCGCCAACGTGCGGTCTGCCGCACCAGTGAGGACAGAGAAAACACCAAAAGAAACGCGCCTAACACCACGCGCAACACATCCTGCTCCACAACACCCACCAAGGAAGCACCAAATACAGAAAACAAAACGCTCGGCAGTCCAAAAATAAACACAAGCCACCAATCCACCTTACCAAACAAAGCAATACGGCTCACGTTGCCAAAAACATGAAAGAAAGCAACTAACACGAGAGCCGCACGAAAATCAAAGAAAATCAATGCCAACGGCATCATCAGAGT
>JACQMZ010000080.1 GCA_016203345.1 Candidatus Woesearchaeota archaeon
CGAACGGTTCGGCATACAAAAATTCAAAGCAATCGGCCACAAAACCATGCAAGACGTCATGGCAGCCGGCGCCCTCGGCATTGAAATCAAAATGAGCGGAAAAATCCCCAGCGCCCGCGCAAAAACATGGAGATTCTACACAGGCTACCTCAAAAAGTGCGGCAACGCCGCCCTCACAGGAGTCAAACGCGCGAAAAGCGTCGCCCAACTCAAACCAGGCGTCGTCGGCGTCAAAGTCGCCATCATGCCGCCAGACATCACGCTTCCAGATGACATCGAAGTCGTCGAGGAACAGCCACAACAAAAAGTACAAGAGAAGACTGTACAAGAGAAAAACCATGAAGTCGTACAAAAACCTTAAAACACTCAGCCGGGACGAACTCGGCGCGAAACGAGACGAGCTCCACAAGGAACTTGTCAAAGACCGCGCACAAATAGCCATGGGCACCATGCCAAAAAGCCCTGGAAAAATCAAGCTTGCCAAAAAAACCATAGCAAGGATCACACAAATCCTGGAGGTACCTGCCAAATGAATGTCTGTGCCCGCTGCGGACTCCCAAACGACTTGTGCGTTTGCGAGAGTATTGCCAAAGAAACACAAAAAATCACCGTCAGCATCGAAGAACGAAAGTTCAGAAAACAATACACCATCATCGCAGGCATAGACAACAAGGAGATCGACATTGAAGCCCTCGCGCGCACGCTCAAGGCAAAACTCGCATGCGGCGGCACCATCAGAGGCGACAGAATCGAACTCCAAGGAAACCACAAAAGCAGAGTAAAAAACATCCTTATCGGCGCAGGATTCGCGCCGGAAGCAATCATCGTAAGATAATCACACCATGACAAAAACAACCTCAACAACAAACTGTGCGGACAACAACTGTCCCATACACCACGGGCTCAAAACACACGGCAGACTCTTCCGCGGAACAGTCATCGAAGCAAAAGCAGGAAAGACAGCCACCGTACTCTGGCAAAGAAAAGCATTCCTGCCAAAATACGACCGCTACGAAACCAGGCGAACAACCATGCACACGCACAACCCGGAATGCATCAGCGCCAAGAAAGGAGACATCGTCGCCCTCACTGAATGCAAGCCAATATCAAAAACAAAACACTTCGTGATCACTGAAAAAATAGGATCTGACTACGCATACCTTGCTCGCGAAGAACTCCTCATCCAAGCAGAAGCGCCCAAACCAAAGACAGAAGAGGAAACAAAATGAAAGCAGTCAAAGCCAGCATTGTACGCGCACTACCACACACCGCAAACGTCACCATCTGCGACAACAGCGGCGGCCGCATACTCAGAATCATCTCCACATTTGGCCACAAAACCGTCAAAGGCAGAGTATCCAGTGCAGCCATCGGCGACCTCGTCACCGGCTCAGTCGTTGAAGGCAAACAAGACATCCGCAAAACAGTTGTACAAGCAGTCATAGTCCGCCAGAAAAAAGCATACATGCGCCTCGACGGAACACACATCAAATTTGAAGACAACGCCGTCGCCCTCATCAAAGACGACCTCGGCAATCCCAAAGGAACCATGATCAAAGGGCCCATGGCAAAAGAAGCCGCAGACCGCTGGCCTGCACTCTCAAAAATCGCGAGCATGATCATATGAAACACTGGTCACCACACTGGAAGGGCAGTATCCGCCCAAGCAAACAACGCAAATACACAGCCACCGCACCCCTCCACATCAAAGGACACTTGCTGGCAGCGCACCTCTCAAAAGAACTCAGGCAAAAACACAAGCGCAGAAGCATACGCGTCCGCAAAGGAGACAAAGTCAACATCCTCCGCGGATCATTCAAAGGCACAAGCGGCACTGTCGAACGCGTCGACACCACACACATTTGCGTGTACGTCAGCGGCGCCACACTTACCAAGAAAGACGGCACCAAAATAGCACGCCCCATCCACCCATCCAAACTCCTCATCACACAACTTGATACAACAGACAAACGGCGATTCGCTGAATCCAAACCAGAAATGACAAGGAAAGCGAATGAACCAGAACCTAAGGAGACAACGAGACCATGAGCAACCACATCAAGAAATACGCGGCGCCACGCAGCTGGAACATCACAAAAAAAGACGCAGTCTTCATCAAAAAACCAATCCCTGGCCCTGCACCCATTGACTTCAGCCAAACCATAGACCTCACTATGCGCCAGCTCAACATCGCCAAAACCGGACGAGAAGTCAACCGCATACTCAACACCACAGAAGTTCTTGTCGACGGCACACGCGTCAGCACCAGCGCATTCCCCCTCGGGCTCATGTCAGTCCTTTCCTTCAAACAAACCAACACGCACTACCGCATCATCCTCGATGCCAAAGGACGACTCAACGCCCAAAACGTTGCAGAACAAGAAGCAGGATTCAAAATCACGCGCATCACAGGAAAATCCATCGTCAAAAAAGGAAAAACACAACTGAACTGCAGCGACGGCAGAAACATACTTGTTGAAAAAGACACCTATCACGTAGGAGATTCCCTTGTCATCAGCCTGCCAGACCAAACACTCAAAGAACACCTCCCCCTCAAGGCAAATGCGCCCATCCTGCTCACCGCAGGAAAGCAAGCAGGCAGCAAGGCAACACTCACTGAACTGTCAGGGACAAAAATCATGTTCCAAAAAGACAACCAACAGACTGAAACCCTGAAGGACTACGCCTTTGTCATCGGTCCCACCACACTCATACGCACATGAACACCATGCAATCAATCCGGATAGAGAAACTCACGCTCAACATAGGCGCAGGCAAAGACCAGACCAAACTCGAGCGCGGCATGAGCCTCATCAAGGCAGTCTGCGGCGTTGAACCAATCAAAACCATCACCAACAAACGCATCGCGGCATGGGGACTCCGCCCAGGACTGCCCATCGGATGCAAGCTCACCCTCAGAAAAAACGCCGCAAAAACACTACTCCCCAGACTACTTGCCGCCAAAGAAAACAAGCTGACACTCACCAATTTTGATGAATGCGGAAACCTATCATTTGGCATCCACGAATACATAGACATTCCAGGAGTAACGTACGACCCGAAAATCGGCGTCCTCGGACTCCAAGTCTGCGTCACCCTCGAACGGCCAGGCTACCGCATCAAACGACGAAAGCACGCACCAAGAAGAATCCCACACAAACACCAAATCAGCAGACAAGACTCGATCACGTTTTTCCAAAAATCATTCGGCGTACACGTCGAAGGAGCAGCACAATGACCACCAGCGACTGGAGAAAAGTCTTCAAACAACTGAAGGCAAAGCCTGTTGTCATGAAAAAATACATCAAACACAACAGCCCACGCACGCGCACCACAGGAGTTGCCAAAAAGCACTGCGCGCGATGCGGACGCCTCGGCGGACACATCAGCAAATACGGACTCGGCGTATGCAGATGCTGCTTTCGAGAAATCGCCACAAAAATAGGATTCAAAAAATACAGCTAAGGAGGAACAAATGCTCAACGACCCACTCGCCAATGCGTTTTCCAGCGTCCTCAGTTACGAAAAGAATGGAAAACCAGAAGTACTCGTCCACCCAGTCTCCAGACTCATCAGGAAAATACTCACCATACTCCAGGACAACCTGTACGTTGGATCATTCGAAGAAATCACAGACGCAAGAGGAGGAGTAATCAAACTCCACCTTCTCGGCAGCATCAACAAGTGCGGCGTCATCAAGCCCCGATTCGCCATCCGCCTCGACGAGTACGAAAAATTTGAAAAACGATTCCTGCCAGCCAAAGATTTTGGCTTGCTTATCGTCTCAACGCCAAGCGGAATCATGACACACGTCCAGGCAAAAAACGCAGGCCTCGGCGGAAGACTATTGGCATACTGCTACTGACCATGAAACAAACCATCACTGAAGAAATCACCATACCAAACGGCGTTACTGCCCAACTTAGCCAAAGCACTGTACATGTCAAAGGGCCAAAAGGCGAAACGACGCGAACATTCATCACGCCAGGCGTCACACTCGCCGCATCACAAAGCAAAATAACTCTCACTGCAACCAAAGCAACCAAAAGGGAAAAAGCAAAACTGTACTCCACACGCGCACACCTCAATAACATGTTCGCCGGAGTCCAAACACCCTTCGTCTACGTCCTCAAAGTATGCTCAGGACACTTCCCCATGAACGTCACGCTCGCCAACAACAAAATTTCAGTCAAAAACTTCCTTGGCGAAAAAATCGCACGCACGGCACAACTTCCACAAACGGCACAAGTCAAAATCGAAGGAGACAAGATTACAATCAGCAGCACAGACAAGGAAATCGCCGGACGCACCGCAAGCGACATCGAACAGCTCATGCGCGTCAGCAACCGAGACCGCAGAATCTTCCAAGACGGCATTTACGTCATCCAAAAACCAGGAGAAACAGCATGACAACTTCCTTACTCGAATTACGCAAAGCAATGAACCGCGCAAGGCCAAAATTCCAGCGCACACACGCCAAAGCACTCAAACGCCTCGGCACCAGCTGGCGACGACCAACAGGCCTCCACAACAAGCTCAGACACAAAGTCTTCGGCAGGCCAATCAGCGTCACCATCGGCTACCGAAACCCCGCACAAGCCAGAGGACTTGACCGCAACGGACTCGTCCCTGTACGCATCCATCGACCGCAAGACGTCACCTACCTTGACCCAAAACGACACTCCGCAATCATCGGCCACGTTGGCAACAAAAACAAACTCGCCATCCTCGCCACGCTCAAAGCAAAAGGCGTGCGCGTGCTCAACTTCAAAGATCCTGAACACACAGCAAAAACAATCCAGGAATCCTACAACCAACGCGTCGCACAAGCCAAGGCACAACGGCAACAACGACGAACCGCTGCCAAAGAACGCGAAATAATCAAGGCAAAAACTGCGAAAACAGAAACCAAAACAAACGCAGAAAGCGTGACAACAAATGAAAGCCAGAAAGTCGAAGCCAAGAAAGAGCTCGACAAAGTATTAACCCAAAAACAGGAATGAAACCATGAACCTCCAACGCAAACTCGCCGGAAAACTGCTTCACTGCTCGCCAAACAAAATAGCCCTTGATCCCACGAAAATGAGTGAAATCAAGGAAGCCATCACGCGCGCAGACGTGCGGCGACTCCTCAAAAAAGGAACCATCCGGCGAACCCCAGACCAAGGCATCTCCCACGGACGCTACCGCGTAGCACTGGCCGCAAAACGCAAAGGCCGCCGACGAGGCGCAGGCAGCAGAAAAGGCGCGGCAACCGCACGAACACCAAGAAAAACAGCATGGATTCAAACCATACGCGCACAACGAGCGTTCCTCTCCAGACTCAAAGCAGGCAATCACCTCACCACACCAGTCTATCACCAGTTGTACCGCAAAGCAAAAGGCGGCTTCTTCAGAAGCGCCAGACACCTCAAACTTTACGTAGAAGAACAAGGACTCATCAAGAAGTGAAACCATGGCAAGCAAAACAATCTACACAGTCAAATACCGCAGAGCACTCGCAGGAAAAACAGACTACAAGACACGCCTGAAACTCCTCCTCTCCGGAACACCCCGGCTTGTCATACGCAAATCCCTCACCACTATCAGCATGCAAGTCATCAGCTACACGCCAACAGGCGACCGCGTCCACGTCACGGCAACGTCACGCATGCTTGCGCAATACGGTTGGAAAGCAGGAAACAAAAGCACATCAGCAGCATACCTCACCGGGCTTCTCACTGCGCAACACGCACACCAGAAGAAAATCACCAATTGCATTGCAGACATCGGCGGAACAACCGCAGTCAAAGGCAGTGTTGTCTATGCCGCACTCGCAGGCGCTGTAGACGGCGGCCTCTCCATCCCAGCCACCAAAACAGTATTTCCAGGCCAAGACAGACTCCTTGGCAAACACGTCGCGGCATACGCCAACAAACTCAAAACAACCCCTGAACGCTACCAACGCCAGTTCGCGCAATATTTAAAAAACGGGCTCGATCCAGAACAGCTGCCTGCACACGTCGAAACTGTCAAAGCAAAAATCATCGGAGACACACATGACAAAGCCAGAAAGTGAAGGAGAAGAAGAAGCTCCACTTGAAGTCGTCGAAAAAGACGTCATCACCGAAATCACAGAAGATGAAGCACGCCAGCCAGCCATAGTGCCATTGACAGAAGCAGGAATGGCCTGGACACCAAAAACAAGCATTGGCCAGAAAGTCAAAACAGGCGAAATAAACTCCATCGACCACATCCTTGACAACGGCATGAAAATCCTCGAAGCACAAATCGTGGACATCCTCCTGCCCACGCTGAAAAACGACCTCCTCATGGTCGGACAATCAAAAGGAAAATTCGGCGGCGGCGCCAAACGCATCTTCCGCCAAACCCAAAAGAAAACACCAGAAGGAAACAAGCCAAGCTTCTCCTGCGTGGCAGTAGTCGGAGACGGCAACGGACACGTCGGCGTCGGCACCGGCAAAAGCAAAGACACCGTGCCTGCACGAGAAAAAGCGCTACGCCAAGCAAAACTCAACGTGTTCAAAATCTTCCGCGGATGCGGAAGCTGGCAGTGCGGCTGCGGAACACCGCACTCACTCCCCTTCACCATACACGGCAAATGCGGCTCATCAGAAATAACCATCCTGCCAGCGCCAAAAGGCAAAGGGCTCTGCATAGAAGAAGAATGCGGAAAAATCCTCAAGCTCGCAGGCATTACTGACTGCTGGAGCAAAACAGCAGGACAAACACGCGTCAAAACAAACCTTATCTCTGCATGCGTCAAAGCGCTCTCTGCACTCACGCACACCAAAATCCAGGCAGCCATAGGCAAAAAACTCGGCATGGTGGAAGGCAAACTATGAAAGTCGCCATTGTCCGCATCAGAGGCCCTATCCGAATAGACCGCAAAACAGAGCACGCACTCACACTCCTCGGACTCAACAAGCCAAACCACTGCGCGCTCAGAGAAGCCACACCTGCCCTCACCGGCACGCTCAAACTCATCCAACCCTATGTGACATGGGGCGAAGCAAACGACGACACCATCAAACTCTTCGACAAGAACCACACTCTACCCCTCCACCCTCCCCGCAAAGGATACGGAAGAAAAGGAGTCAAGATCCCCTTCGCCAAAAGCGGAGCATACGGCAACCGCAAAGAAAAAATCAATGACTTGATCAAAAGAATGACAAACTAAGGAGCTTGCAAAACACCATGGTAGTACGACGACGAAAAAAAATCACGCGACAACGAGGAAGCCGCACCCACGGATGGGGATTAGTCCACCGCGGCAGCGGCAACCGCGGAGGCGTAGGAAACGCAGGCACAGGAAAGAAAGCGCACTGCAAAAAACCATCTGTCTGGAAAGAAGACCACCTCGGCAAATTTGGCTTCACCAAACACGGTACAACCACACACGACCGAATCATCTCCCTCAAACAAATCGCACAACAACTTAACCCGTGGCAGGCAAAAAAACTGGCCGCCCAAGACAAAGACACCATCACCATCGACCTCACCAAGATGGGATACACCAAGCTGCTCTCCACAGGAAAAGTCACCAAGAAACTCAATATTACTGTCGCCATAGCAACCGCTGACGCCATCGAAAAAGTCAAGGCGGCGGGCGGCACCATCACTACAACACCATGAACCCATTCTTGCAAAAAATCCTGCTCAACCTGCCTGAAGTAGCGCCCCCCGTAACAAAAAAACTCTCGTTTCGCGAAAAACTCAAATGGACAGGCATCTGCCTCGTACTCTTCTTCGTCCTCAGCCTCGTTCCCCTTTTCGGCCTTGGCCAAAATGCGCTCCAACAATTCGAAATCCTGTCCATCATCCTTGGCGCCAGCTTTGGCAGCATCCTCTCCCTCGGCATCGGCCCTCTCGTCACTGCAAGCATCGTCCTTCAACTCCTCAACGGATCAGGCATCCTCAAATTCGACCTCCAAACCAAAGAAGGACGACAACTCTTCCAAGGACTTCAAAAACTCTCCAGCATATTCTTCGTCATCTTCGAAGCAGTCGTTTACGTTTTCATGGGCGGCCTTGCGCCACCCCAAGAACTACTCGGCACCGTCCTCTACTTCCAACTCGAACTCTTGCTCATCTTTCAACTCTTCCTCGGCGGACTCATTGTCATGTTCATGGACGAAGTATGCAGCAAATGGGGATTTGGCAGCGGCATCAGCCTCTTCATCGCCGCAGGAGTCAGCCAAAGCGTGTTCATCAGAGCTCTCAGCCCCTTGCCTGCCCCATCAAACCCCTCCATCGCCACAGGAGCTATCCCTGCACTCTTCCAAAGCCTTGCGGTCGGAGACCCGCAAACAGCACTCCTCATGTTCTCCAGCGTCGCATCCACCATCCTCATCTTCGTCATAGCGGTCTACGCACAATCCATGAAAGTCGAAATCCCCCTCTCATTTGGCCGCGTCAGAGGACATGGCATCCGCTGGCCGCTCAACTTCATCTACACCTCAAACATCCCTGTGATATTGATCTCTGCACTCATTGCAAACATACAACTCTGGGCACGACTCTTGCAAAGCTGGGGATATCCTGTTCTGGGAACGTTTTCAGGCAACACACCAACATCCGGATTTGTCGCGTGGCTGTACAGCCCAGACTTGCTCGGCAGACTCATTAGAGGAAGCTTGACATCCACCGATCTCCTCCAAGCAGCGACATACCTCCTCTTCCTCATCATCGGCTCAGTCGTGTTCAGCTGGTTCTGGGTCCAAACATCAGGAATGGACGCCAAAAGCCAAGCAAAACAAATCATGAACTCAGGACTCCAAATCCCAGGATTCAGACGAGACCAGCGCGTCCTCGAACGACTGCTTGAGAGATACATCACACCACTTACGGTCATGGGAGCCATCGCCGTCGGCATCCTCGCAGGACTCTCAGACATCAGCGGCGCACTGACAAACGGCACAGGACTCCTGCTCACCGTCATGATCGTGTACAGGCTGTATGAAGACATCACGCGGCAACACATGATGGACATGAACCCGCTGATGAAAAAATTCATTACTTGATTTTTTCGAGTTCGCTCGCCTGCTGGCTCGCTCACACGAAAAAATCAGGTGAAGATTAAAATAAACAAGAACTCTACGGTGCTACAAAATGGTATTTACTGAATTCCTTAACTTTATCTTTGGGCCCTTGCTCACATTACCGTCCCTTGCAGCAATAGTGATCCTCTCTTTTGTCATCTCGCTCATATCAGCGGTGATTACCAAGTATGCCACTGACCAAACCTTGATGAAAGAACTCAAAGACCAAATGAAAGCGTACCAGGAACAAGTCAAAAAACTCAAAGACAACCCGGAAGCGGCCATGGACGTGCAAAAAAAAGCAATGGACGTCAACATGAAATACATGATGCACAACATGCGCGCCACACTGTTCACCTTCCTCCCCATCATTCTCATCTTCGGATGGATGAGCAGCCACCTCGCATATGCTCCCCTCCTCCCAGGACAGGAATTCAGCATCACGCTGGCGTTTAGTGAAAAAGGAAAGAATGCCACCCTCAGCGTTCCCGACGGGCTCACGCTGACAACTTCTGCGAACAAGCACGCAACTGACGGCGTAATCAAATACACTGCCACAGCGGCTAACGAAGGCACGTATCTTGTAGATGTCACGGTCGACAGCACCACCACAAGCCATACTGTTGTTATAGGACAATCACCAACAGGAGTCGAACCAACCAAACAAGTCAACACTCGAGGACTGGACAGCATCACTGTTGATTATGAACCACTGCGCGTCATTACCTTCCCGGCAAAACTGCCGTTGCTTGGCGAATACTTCGGATGGCTTGGCACGTACATTCTCACAGCCATCGCGTTCTCAATGGGGCTGAGACGATTGTTAAAGATACACTGACGAATTTCTCGAGTTCGGCGCTTGGAGACTTAGGTACGTGCACGCTCGCTAAAAACTCGTAATTCCAGCGAAGCTGGATTAACTCCTTTTTAAGCTCGCGTGCTCACTCTGAGAAATTCTGTGTTTGTTATGTGATGAATAGGCATTCACGTTCTCTTATGTTAAATGATTTAACAAAAATAC
>JACQMZ010000084.1 GCA_016203345.1 Candidatus Woesearchaeota archaeon
CTTTGAGACTTCAGAATGAACGTGCTTGTCATCAAAAATCTTCTTAGCATACCTAAACGCCTGCTCACCAAATTGACGGTACGTGCCCAACGTAAGATCCTTGCACTCGTCAAAAGAATACCGCCGCTCTTTCGGAGAAAACGGCGCGTACAAGTCATACCTGTCAAACTTTTTGAGACCTAACAACTTACCCTTCATCTGATAATACCGTTCAAACACGCCAGTGTTTTTGCGAACCACACTCAACAACGTCTCCACCGCAGCATCAGGAACATCATTTGACAAGTTACGAACTGAAATCGGGCGGGAAAACTTTCGCAACTTCACCTGCTCATTCCTCCAATCATTCACGATGCCCTTGTACATCTCCCCCAACACATCCTGTTCTGCAGCATACCTTCCCAGCACCAGGTCGTACGACTGCTTGCGATCTTCCCTGCTTGGACTCTGCTTGAACTTGTTCACTTCCTCCAGCGTCATCGATTTTCCTTTCCACTCAAACGTAAATTTGTTTGCCACCATGTCATACAAACGCACCAATTCCTGACAGCCAGTCAAATCCTTGAGACTAATGACTTGTTCTTCCTTCTCGCCAAGCGTATGCGGCTTAAACGCACGCATCTGACGCAACAAATAATTGTAAGGGCCAGACGCGCGAATATATTTGGAGGCGGTGGTGTCATCCAACCCCTTGAACCACACATCAAAAAAAACCATGACATTGCTCACTTCTGCCGCAAGCTCAGAAATCTTCGACTCGTGAGCGTTCCGCTTTGCATCAGCAGTATTCTCAGACAACCACAACCCTGCAAACCCCTGCAGTTTTGCCATCAAAACAGCAATCTCCTCCTTCTTCTTCACCATCTGCACAAATGCATCAGGTGAAAGCGCGGGCGTGAGTCGAGACCTGAACCCAGCAAACTCTTCAGACAGCTTTCTTACCGAAGCGATCAACGCAGAAGTATCCTTGAACGAATAAATGTCCTCCAAATTCCAACGAACCATAACAACAACAGGACATGACTGCTATTTATACGTTGCTTTCACGACCGTCCTCTCCGTTCTGTAACTACTACTTAATGATTACAAAACCGAAGGTTTATAAACGGCTGTCATTTTGAAGGTCATATCTGGTATGTATAAAATGAACAAGATATTCACTATTACCAAACGCATTTCAAAACACGGAAGCCAGGCAGTCATTACTATACCTCGCTTGCTTGAAGAGGAACTGAAGCCCGGCACGATTGCAGAGGTAAGAATTACGATCCTTAAAGAGGTGGCTTCATGACGATTTCTCCAGAAACAAAAGATTACATCAAGTCTGTAAAGCTGCCACATTTTGTCAACACTCGACATATAGCTGCTATTTCTGGCATGAGTACAGAAGCCGAGAAAGTGCTTGTGGCAAACATACTTGCAGGCAACAACACATGCCTTTCTGGAAATCCCAGCGTTGGTAAAACGCAGTTCATGTGGGACGTTATTCAATCAATGGTGGGGGAGAGTAATTCCTTGCAGATTCGCGAAGAGCTTCATCGTGGAGACATCAAGGGACTGTTCAGATATCTCGACAGGAATGCATACGAAGCAACTGGTCGAAGCGACGAAGCGGTGAAACCAAAAAATATTGAACGCGTTCTTTTTGGCATTGAAGAAATCACCAGAAGCGGTCCCTTGCAGAACAGCCTGTTTGCCATTGCAGACGGCGAAATTTATGATGATGCGACAGGAAACTTCTACAGGCTTGGCAGAGAAACTGATAAAGGACGGTATCATGTCTGTATTGCGACAGGAAACATTGCAAATGGCGATTTTGCTTTCGCAGGACAAGTTGACGATGCATTAGCAACACGTTTTCACTTGTTCGTTGACATCGATGACATGCCACGGACAGTAAGCGATGACACGACTATTTACCTTCAACACAGAGGACCGCGGGTTGCCTTCAGCACACCGCTTTCAGCTGAAGAACAAAGCAAGCGTTTGGAACAATTGCTCAAAGCGCATGCTGAAATCACACAACGTCATAAAGAGCCAGACATAGTTGAAGATGCTGTTCTAAAATATTTTAGCTTTGGACTTGACCATTGCCAAAAATACAACGGTGGCGAACATGCGCTTGTTCCGCACTCCAAGCGCGCCATGAAACACGCGTGGCCAGTAATGTGCACAACTTGTGAACACTATGACAAACTGCAATTTTCGTGCGGCGCAGTAAAGCCTGCAGAACCACGACACACAAATGCGTGGCGCAGACTGCGAAATGCGCTGGAAGCAGTGGCAGAAGCGCATGATGCAGAGGTTAAAGAAGAAGATAGAATCCCAAACCTATTGGAAACCATTAAGCTCATGGCACCGTATACCATGCAATGGAACCCTTATCTCGTAAAGAGCGGCACGTGCATGCAAAACCCTGGCAATGCAGCACGAGGAATTGTCAAAGAATTTTCAGACACGTGGAGCACGCTGCGTGATTCGTTCATCAGGGAAGCAACTCTCGCCTCAAAAGGCAAACTCTATGATACTGCAGAACGCGCCAAACTAAAACTCGGACCAGCAGACGAACGAACACAACTCCTGTCAACCATTGATGCGAGTGAAAAAACCAAACTCTTTGGTTACTTGCGAGAGGTCCTTGACGACTACAACAACAGAATACAAAGAGGCGACGTCCTATGACTGGCATTCTCGTGAATGGTCGGTCTCCTGATGAGATGTATCGTAGGCTTTTGGAAGAAGTGGCGAGTCAGCCGGATGTGCCGCCAAATCCTTTGCCTTCTGTGATTACGCCGCATGCAGGGTTCTTCATTGACGATTTGCCTGGTAAGAAAAGGTATCGTTTGCATAATGTTGTTGTTGATGAAGAGCCGTTTAAGGGCTTGTGGGTGTTGGAGTGGGGCAAACAATTGCTTTGTGGTGGAGAACCTCACAGGCAAGATGAGTGGTCAGAGCTCACAAAGAGTGAGGAAGAAAAGGTTTCTCCTGCACCTTTTGTGATCGCGACAATTTTCGCACTCCATGATAACCAAAATACTTCAAATGTGCAGCAAAGGGACCTTGTTCATTGCGTGAAGGAGATGTTCAAAGATGACTTTGATCCAACAAAACCCTACAAGATGTCCAGCACTCGTCTTGCATATGTTCCTGCCCAAAATGTCGATATCACGCAGCACTGGTATGGTTATCCAATCTTCCAAAGAGATGTTTCCAAGAACATTGCAGGACCGAATGGCTATATCGGGTCGGGCTTTGAGGATTTCACTGAAGCAACGCTTGGCACACGCAACATAGGAAAACTTGAACAAAGCATAGTTTGGCTGACAGGAAAACGACCGTATGCATACCGTTTGAACAAATCCAAGAACAGAGAAGAGCGGGCGTTGGTCCTTGGCTGCTACGGCAACGGCTTCGGTGTCGCCGACGGCAGCATCTACGGCAGCAGGCCGGCTCGTGGGTTGGTCGCCGTGCGCGCGCAAAATGGGGTGTCGCAATGACTGGCATTCTCGTGAATGGGCGGTCTCCTGATGAGATGTATCGGAAGCTTTTGGAAGAAGTAGCGCGCCAGCCGGATGTGCCGCCAAATCCTTTGCCTTCTGTGATTACGCCGCATGCAGGGTTCTTCATTGACGATTTGCCTGGTA
>JACQMZ010000085.1 GCA_016203345.1 Candidatus Woesearchaeota archaeon
GAGAACTTTGAATAACTATCAAATTTGTCAAAGTTCTCAATAGAACCGCTTTGAATCCGCACAATATGACGGGTTATTCAAAGCTCTCTATCCCAAGTCCAGCCGCCTGAATCGTTCAATTACATGATCCACGTCACTTGTACCCGTCACAGGATCTTTTTTTATGCCAAGCTTCGCAGCCAACTCCCGCTGCAAACCAGTCACTGAACCGCTGCACAAGCCCTCGTAGATTTTTCTCAATTCCTTCTCATACTCTGCCTTCAGCTCAGCGCCCTCTTTCCGCACCTTTTCAACATCAAAGTGCGCACGCCTAACATCCTGTTGCCCACGCGCCACTTCGCCTCTCAACTGCGCAACCAAACCCTCCAACTCACGAACCCTGCCATCACCTGCACTCGCAACACTTGGCTGTGAAGCAACAACGCTTGAAAAATTTTCGCCGACGTGGACTACCAAGCGAGCACTGGTTCTACTGCCGTAGACGCTGTGACCATCGGCGCCGACGATATCATAGAAACCTCTTAAGCTGCCAAGAACCACAGGCCAGACTGTCAGAAATCCCTTAGGTACACATTCAAGGACAGATGACGTAAGAAAATATAGAGATGACTCAACAAATCCGAAAGTGCTCATATGTGCTGCATATGGTTCAGACAATTTTTCCATCAAAGCAACTACTTTATCGCTACAGCCAAACACAGACCTGCCATTCACAGCTCGTGTTTCCAATCGTATTGGAATGTCAGTCGGCGCAGGCACAACGCGACCCGACGCAATGGCACGCTCCAATGCGCGACTCACAATAGGATCACTCGCCGACACCATACCTCTCACACCCGCCATTACCAAACTATCCGAAATAGCATCATCAAATGCAAGCATACCCTCTTTACCATCAATCGATCCGCCCAACACCGCCGTACGCGTAAAAACACGTTCTCGTCTTCCCCCTTCCAAACGATACGCAACCTCCTCCTTCACACTCGGCCAAATCTCACCCGGATGCCTCGCGCGCAGCAACGCGTCAGAAAGAGTATTGTGCCGGAAATACCCCTTATACAACACGTGCTCAAAACCAGGCGTATCAACGATCTGCCCGCCATCAACATCAGTAATCATGCAAGAGAACAAAGTATTTTCGCTTAAAAAGGTGGTGGAGAACAAAAATACGCCGCGGCTGGGAGATTCAACCCAACGGTTCATGCTGCCGAAAGGTATTTGAACCCAGACACCCTTGCGGGTACGGCGGCTGAGGCCGTCGCCATACCTTTAGGCGACCGCGGCGTGCTCGGTCATTGACCAGAGCACGTCTTTCTTTCTTTTTTCTCTTTAAGTGTCTATCTGACCAAATTCCGCAAACTTTCCGGCCGTACAACAAGTGAGTGGACAGTATCTTGCCGCCTAAATCGTTAGTCACCCGCAACTATTTAAATGAACCATAGTTTGTCAAAGCGTGGCAATAACACTTCAAGACTACCAACCAATTGTTGACAACTCTGTTTACGCGCGCAAAGTAAGTGGAGAGAAGCCCGGCATTGCGCTTGTTTTCCTCTCAAGACACACCAAGCCCACTGAAGAGCAAATCTTAGCCTACATCCAAGACACAGCCAAAAGAGTAAGCGGCGCAGCAAATCTGATTGTTGTTGGAAGTGCTGCCCGTCAGGACAGGACTCCTCTTGAGGCAGTGCTCCTGAAACTCCCCCTGCCTGTTCTCGAACACGTGGCAACAGGTCGACCAGACTGCACGCAATTCCTCCGGCAACACATGGATGATCGCGCACGGCGGCAAACCCCACAACAGTACGTGACGATTGGTTACGGCACACTGCCTGAGGCGGGCTTCACTCCAGGACAAAACGAAGCACATTATACGGGAGAACTCGCCCAGGAAACAAAAAAAGGAAACGGCTATGGCCGCGCTTGGGACGTGGAGCTCTTGATCGAAAACGATCTCTTGCCAGCAAGTGAAGACATCAAGATCATGCTCAGGCACCAGACCACCCGTTCGCGAACGCTTGTCGTAACACCAGACCAATACGATGCGAACGATATCTCTGACGCGTTCCGAGCAGTACGTGCAGGACTTGACAAGCCCGAAACACTGAGTCAAATCCCTGATCGCTCAGAGATTATCCGTGAATTGTTTGCACTCGATCCAGTGGTTGAACTATTCAACTTTATTATGCAGTCAGTCATGGAACAGCAACAGGCGCAAGCACGCAAACTTCGACCGCAGTACTAGCCAGTCGCACAACCACTGGACATTCACGGACAACAGCTATAAAAGGTGACAAGTTCTTTCCAAGTAATGCGGTCAAGACTCTAAATTATTTTCAATATGGAGAATAAAATATCGTTCGTCGACAAGCCATCGACACCTGTTGAAGTAGAGACCATTCTGAACCCGTTAGTCCGGCAGTGGTTCACATCAAAATTTCCGTCTTTTTCACAACCGCAACTCTATGGCGTACTGCCAATACATCAGCGAGAGAACATTCTGGTCAGCGCACCCACAGGAGCAACAAAAACACTCACTGCCTTTCTTGCGATCCTGAACGAACTTGTAGACCTGTCCCAGAAAAAAATACTTGAAGACCGAACGTACTGCATCTACATTTCCCCACTGAAAGCGCTCAACAATGACATCCACAAAAACCTCATCGAGCCGCTCAAAGAAATGGAAGAGCTTGAAAAAGAAAAACTCAACATCCGCGTTGGCGTCCGCACAGGAGACACGTCACAAAAAGACAAAGCCGCCATGCTCAAGCACGCCCCGCACATCCTCATCACCACGCCGGAATCGCTTGCCATTATACTTGCGTCGCTGAAATTTCGAGAACACCTGACAAAAGCAGAGTGGGTCATTATTGACGAAATCCACGCACTTGCAGAAAACAAACGCGGCACACACCTGGCGCTCTCTCTCGAACAATTGCAACACCTGTGCGGGCATATAGCGCGAGTCGGACTCAGCGCCACAGTCGCACCCATCGAAGAAATAGCCCAATTCCTTGTGGGACCTCACCGCACGTGCAAAGTTGTAGACGTCCAATTCCAAAAACACATGGACATCAGCGTACTCAGCCCAGTCCAAAACCTGATCGACACGCCATTTGGAAAATCGCACTACGCCATGTACAAACTCCTTGATGAGCTCATCTCACAGCACAAAACAACCCTCATCTTCACCAACACCCGCGCGGCAACCGAACGAGTGGTTGACAACCTCAAAGAAAGATTCCCAAAAAAATATGTTGGCAACATCGGCGCACACCACGGCAGCCTGGGAAAACGCCTGCGCTTTGACATCGAGGAAAGACTGCGCAAAGGCGAACTGAAATGCGTCGTGTGCTCAACCTCATTGGAACTCGGCATAGACATTGGCTACGTTGATCTGGTCGTCTGTCTCGGCAGCCCAAAATCAGTCGCGCGATTCCTGCAACGGGCCGGACGCGCAGGCCACCGCCTGCACCAGACCATCAAAGCACGCATCATCGTCATGGACCGCGACGACCTTGTCGAATGCGCCTGCCTTGTCAAGGCCGCACTTGAGCGCAAGATCGACAAAATTCACATCCCCACAAACGCCCTCGACGTTCTTGCCCAACAAATCGACGGCATGGCCCTCGAACAAGTGTGGAACGAACGCGAACTCTACGACTTGATCCGGCACAGCCACCCTTACAAGGACTTGAAGTATGAAGACTACAGCCAAATCCTTAACTACCTGGCAGGCAAATTCGTCGACCTTGAAGACAGGCACATCTACGCAAAAATCTGGCGCGAAGACGGCAAGATCGGCAAAAAAGGAAAACTCGGACGCGTCATCTACATGACAAACATCGGCACCATTCCAGAGGAAACATTCATCACAGTAAAAATCGGCGACCAAACCATCGGCATGCTTGACGAAGGGTTTCTTGAAAAATTACGGCCAGGAGACGTGTTTTGCCTTGGCGGCGAAACGTACAGCTTCAAATTCTCACGCGGCATGGTCGCACAAGTCAGCGCCAGCGTCAACAGACCACCCACCGTACCGTCATGGGCATCAGAAATGCTGCCGCTCAGCTTTGATCTTGCGAACGAAATTGGCAAATTCAGGCGGTTCATGCTGGACAGGCTCAACGCAGGCAACTCAAAAACAGACGTGCTGAAATTCATCCACGACTACCTCTACGTCGATGACAACGCCACAGAAGCAATCTACTCCTACTGCAAAGAACAGTTCGACTACTGCCAAATCCTACCAAATGACAAAGTCATAGTTGTCGAGCATTACACAGACGAAAAAGACAAAAAAATCCTGTTCCACACCTTGTTCGGCAGACGCGTGAATGACTGCTTGTCACGCGCGACAGCGTTTGTCATTGCCAAAATGCTCCACCACGACGTCGAACTCGGCATTAACGACAACGGATTTTATCTCAGCGGCGTTCCCAAAGCAAAAATCCTCGAAGCGTTCAAGATTCTCCGCGCAGACAAACTCGACATGGTTCTGGAAGCCGCGATCGACAACACAGAAGTGTACAAGCGGCGCTTCAGGCACTGCGCCACGCGGGCATTCATGATCCTGCGCAACTACATGGGACGCACCAAACGAGTCGGACGACAACAGGTCAGCTCCATGATCCTCATGAGCGCACTCAAAAGAATTGATGCGAATTTTTGCGTGCTCCGCGAAGCAAAAAGAGAATGCTTGCAAGACGTGATGGACATTGACAGCACGAAAAAAGTAATCAGTGCCATCGAAAATAAGGAGATCAGGATTGTCGAAATCGAAACAAAAACTCCAACACCCTTTGGATTCAGCCTCGCACTCCAGGGATTTGCAGACGTCCTCAAAATAGAGGACAAAGTAGAATTCCTGCGACGCATGCACCAGTTAGTGCTTGCTAAAATCGGCAAACAGGCACTGCCTGTTGAAGACACCAACCCCTACGACGACATCTGGCAACGCGAAGAAGAACAGCGACAAGCACGGGAAACAGACGCGAAAGTCATGCTGTTAGAAGACGCCAGACGCGCAGTACACACCTTACGGCTCCCGCGCGACTATTTGGAATGCATGTATTCCCTTATCGAAGGCGAACGCAAAGGATTCAGGCCAGATTTTCTTGACTGGGTTGAGAAATTGTTCAAGGGAGCTGTGCCGCGGGCGGTAAGTGACAATCTGGCAAAGTTTTTGAAGAAAGTGAAAGAAGAAATTAAATAAAGTACCTGATTAGCATTCCTGTGGGTACGAAATTTCCGAATTCGCCGCTCTTGCGGCTCATTCAGGAAAATTCACAATATTCTTGGTGAATCACTTCGGGAGCAATATGAC
>JACQMZ010000087.1 GCA_016203345.1 Candidatus Woesearchaeota archaeon
GTGAGTAATTTTCGGAAGATTTTGCCGAGCTTGATTGAGAAGGGTATTGATAACATTAATTTGTCCATGTTTAATGAGGAGACGAAGAAGGAGTTGTTGATTGTTCTGGGTGATGAGTATGTGCGTAAGGGTCGACCGCAGGATGCGGTGAAGGCGTACATTCTTGCGGGTGATCGGAAGAAGCTGGTTGTGATTGGCGATGATTATCAGAAGGTGGGTTTGTTTGGCGATGCGATTAATAGTTACAAGTTGGCGAATGCGACTGAGAAGTTGTTTGCGATTGGTGTGAAGTGTTTGGAGGAGGGTAAGGTTCCTGATGCCATTCACGCGTTCAGGAGCATTAACAGCACTGACATGCTCTCAAAGGTCGGCGACGTTTGCTTGGAGAAGGCTAAGTTTGATTATGCGATTGAAGTGTATGCCGCGATTGGAAATAAGCAGAAGTTGGCGACTGTCGGAGATCGTGCGTTGAAAGAGCACCAGTTGGCGTATGCCGCTCGTGCGTTTGAATTGGCTGGTGATGCTGAAAAGTTGAATGGCTTGGGCGACACGTGCTTGAGAGAGGGCTTGTTTAACACGGCTCTGCGCGCGTACACGTTGGCAAATAACATGATGATGGTTCAGTTTATTAATGAAAATTTTGCGAAGCAGTTATGAGATGCAACCAGCATAGAAGGGATCAGACCACCACGTGCATGTGGTGTGGGAAAAAGCTTTGTCCTGAGTGTGTGGGCAGGCAGGAAGGGAAGAAGACGTATTGTGAGAAGTGTGTGGTGTCGTTGGCGCCTTTTGAGCAAAAGGAGCAACGCAAAGTGTTGGAGCCGCACATGGTGCACAAGGATGAGGAGCCATGGACATCGAAGAATTGAAGAAATTGAACAGTTTGACTGTTGAGTTGAAAAAGCATGGCATGCCTGCTGATGAAGCGTTTAAGCAGGCAGAGTCGTTGATTCGCGCCAAGGAGGATGTTGGTCCTGTTGTTATGGAGCACGCCGCGCCGTCGCAGGACTTTATGTTGGAAAAAAAGTTTTCTTTGATGTTGGACATGAATAACAAGAAGTTTCAGGAGGCGATTGACGTGTTGTCAAAGATGATTTCTTCGGTGTCTCAGGAGCTTGCGAGTGTGAGGGGTGAGTTGGCTGAGGCGCGGCAGGTATTGAAGCAGAAGAAGGACTTGCCTGTGCAGAAGGAGAAACAGGAGGCGTTGCCAAAGCAGGAGAGTCATCCGCGTCAGGGCTCGTTTCAGCCTTCTGATGTGTCTATTGAAAAAATGTTTTATTTTGGTAAGAAGTGAGCATGTCAGACCGGTCCTTGTTTCTGTCGTTGTTTGTTGCATTGACAGTAATTACTGGCTTATTGGGTTTTTACCAGTACTCGAGTTTTGAAAACATTCGGGAGACGCAGGCAGCGCAGTATCAGGCGTTTCAGCAAAGTTTGCAGAAAACTCAGGGCGAGATTCAGGCCGAGATTGCGGCAGTGAATGACGAACTGAAGTCGTTGCTTGATGTGCGAACGTCTGCCTTGGAGCAGGAGTTTTCTGGAAAGGTGTCGACTGTGGAGCGTGTGGTGAATCAGACGCGCAAAGAAAGCGAGCGGAATATTGACGTGTTAAGTAGCCAGTTGGAGAAGATTGAGCAGTCGAGCAGTGAGAAGATTGCGACGCTGGAGGATCAGTTGAAGAGTGTGCGTGTGACAAACAAGGATTTTTCTGCGATTATTAAGGACATCATAAAGGCTGTGGTGAGTGTGAAGACTGATACGGGTATTGGCAGCGGTGTGCTGGTGGATTCCCGCGGTTACGTGTTGACGAATTATCACGTGATCAGGGGTGCGGCAAAGGCCGCAATTATTACGTTCGATAATCAGGCACACCCGGTTAAGCTCGTTGGGATTCATGAGGCGACTGATCTTGCCGTGTTGCAGATTGGTGATGGTGGTGATTTTACGGCATTGGATTTTGAAGATCGTGAAAGCAGGATTGAAGTGGGCGCGAAAGTTATTGCGGTGGGAAATCCAGGTGGATTGGAGTTTAGTGTAACAGAGGGGATTATTAGCAGTGCAAAGCGGAAAATTAATGAGGTGCTGTATGTCCAGCACGATGTTCCGATTAATCCTGGCAATTCTGGTGGTCCGTTGGTGAATATTCAGGGCAATATTGTTGGCATTAACACGCAGAAGCGCTCAGGTTTTGAAGGTATTGGGTTCGCGATTCACGCCGAGGTTGCTGACCAGGTGGCACGGGAGATTATACTGAAAGCAACAGCAGGATCGTAGGCATCATCCACGGATGAAAACATACACAATCATCCACGCGCCAAGCCCAACGAGCAGAATGCCAGTCGCGAGCCGCATGAATCCTTTGTGTCGTTCCCGCCATGCTTCGAATTGTTTGGCAGTGACTCCTTGATACATCAGGAATATTATGACGATGAGTGGGAGTACGAAGAGGATATTATACAGGACAAGGTAGCTGATGTTGGTAACGTCTGCTCCGTTGATGGACATTAAGGCAAGGACTGCAAGGTAGACAGCTCCTGTGCAGGGGAGTTCGACGAGTGCGACGAAGACTCCAAGGCAGAATGCTGTTTCAAGGCGTTTGCTGATGCACTTGATGTACATTTTGATGCGTTGTGCTGCTCCTGGGAAGATGGTGAGGGAGAACCATTTGCCGTACCAGAAAAAGTCTTTGATTTCGATAAGTCCTGCGAGGATGATGACTCCTGCCAGTATTAAGTATGACGCGACTGATGCCTTGCCGAGTGTGCTGATGATGGGGAGAAGGATGAGTCCCGCAGCGAGGTATGTGAGGAACACGCCTAATGTGTAGACGAGCCCGTGTATGAGCATTTTGTTCGGTTGTTTGAATGTTTTTGTCAGGTATGCGAGGAGAAAGATGAGTACGCCGAATGCGCAGGGGTTTATGCTGTCTATGATGGCAGCACCTATGAGCATGGGAAGTGTGACTCCTGACATAGTTAACAAAACTCGCACACGTTTTTCGGTTTGGGCTTTGATTTTCTCTTTTTTGGCATGAAGAATGACACGCTCTCAGATATTTAAATGTTGTTGCCAACGTAAAATTCAAGAATTTCAGTTTCTTCAAGAAATTCCGCTTCGCAGAACACCGATCTTGTCCAGCGCTTCCCAGGGGAAGTCTGGTCGCGTGAAGTGGCCGTAGCTTGCTGTTTTGCGGTATAGGGGCCGTTTGAGTTGAAATGCGTCAATGATGTCTTTTGGCTTGACGGGGAAGTGTTTTGCGACGATTTCGCTGATTTTTTCTTCCGGAAATTTTCCTGTGCCGAATGTGTTGATGTGTATGCTGACTGGCGCGGCAACTCCGATGGCGTACGCGAGTTGAACTTCGCATTTGTCAGCGAGTCCTGCTGCCACAATGTTTTTTGCAATGTGCCGCGCTGCATATGCTGCGCTGCGGTCGACTTTGCTGCTGTCCTTGCCGCTAAATGCCCCGCCTCCATGTCTGCCTGCGCCGCCGTACGTGTCCACAATGATCTTGCGTCCAGTGAGTCCTGCGTCGGCATATGGTCCTCCGCGCACGAATTTTCCTGTGGGATTGGTGAGGATTTTTGTTTTGTCATCAATCCATTTTCCGCACACTGGTGTGATGACGTGTTTGATGATGTCTTGTTTGAGGTTTTCTTGTGTGACGTGCTCTTCGTGTTGTGCTGAGACGATGATCGTGTCTACACGTACAGGTTTGTTGTCGTCGTATTCTACAGTGACTTGTGTTTTTCCGTCTGGCCCAAGGCAGGGGAGAATTCCTGTTTTGCGCACCTGGGCGAGTCTTTCTGCGAGCTTGTGCGCGAGAAGAATGGGAAGGGGGAGAAATTCAGGTGTTTCATTGCAGGCGTAGCCAAACATCATTCCTTGGTCTCCTGCGCCTTGTTCTTTTTGTTCTGAATCATTGACGCCTTGGGCGATATCAGGAGATTGCTTGTCGAGGTGGACTAGAACAGCGCACGTTTCTGCGTCGATGCCATAATTGGATTTCGTGTACCCAATGTCTTTGAGGACTCCGCGCACAATGCCGGGAATGTCCAGTGTTGCTTTTGTGGTGAGTTCTCCTGCGACGACTACCATGCCTGTTTTGGTGAGGCTTTCCACTGCGACTCTGCTGTTCGGGTCTTGGGCAAGGCAGGCGTCGAGGATGGCATCGCTGACTTGGTCGCAGATTTTGTCTGGGTGTCCTTCAGTAACAGATTCTGATGTGAAAAGAGTTTTAGTCATGCGTTGAGCTGTTCGGATGGGGTTTATAGATTTTGTGAATATTTTATGCCTGTTTGGAATGTGGAATCTTCTAATGCGGCATCTATTAGGGGTTTGTCTTCTTTCTTTGCGCGCTTGCCTATTTCTTTGACAAAATCGTGCCGCTGTTCTGCTTGTCCGAACTCTTTTCGTGTTTCAAGAAGGAATTTTTGAATAAGGGCGCATGTGCGCCATTCTGCTTCTGGGGAGAGGTAGGGAACAAGCATTTCTGATGCTCCTGCGTATTTGCCGTCGTCTGGGCTGATGCTTCTGAGTCTGAACCGTTGGACTGCAATATCTTCTGGTGAAAGTGACGTGACAAGGTTTGTCATTAGTCGTTTTCCACGCGTGGTGCAAGAACAAATGAAAGGTTGACTTTGTCGACGACTGTGTAGTCTAATCTCAGTGGATAGTCTTGGTTGAATGAGACCGTGACTGTGGGGCTGAGTTTGGCACCTGGAATCATTTTTTTGAGGTATTCAAGGGAGTATTTTGCTCTGATGCGGGCAGTGCTTTCGGCCTTGATTTTTGTTTCGCCTGTACCTGGTATTTCCACGTGTGCTTTTGACGTGTCTCCTTCTGCCATGACTGAGAATTTTTCTGGTTCTGCGATAAAGCTGACTGATTCGCCGACGATGTCTGCGTCTTCGATGGCGCTGTTGAGTGTGCTTGCAGGCATGGTGATGACGACTGGGAACGTGAGGTTTGGTACTCGTTCTGCTCGTTCTTCAAGTTCGAGAATGGGGAGGCTGAATTTGCGGACTGAGTCTGACCTGATCGTGATGTGGAGCTTGTTTTCTGCGACTTCAAGTGAGAGAATGTCAGAAGCGCTTACGCGTCGCAGGATTTGTTTGAGATTCGCAAGATTTATTGCCAACACTTGGTCTTTGTCCACTTCATATTCGGTGAACGCACTGGAGAGTAGCTTGTACAACACCATGGCGACGTTTGCTGGGTCCATGGCAATGAGTTCAAGGCCGTCTTTAGTGACTTTGAACCGTGCTTCATTGACGAGTTCAGAAATGATGCTTATGCTGTCTTTGAAATACGTGGCATCTGCGAGTGTGAGCTTCATATAATCCCCCTGAGAACGGACAGACAGTAGAGGATTTATAAGCTTTGTTGTGGCAGCGAGTATAGAGCGCTTTGAATACCTGGTTAGTTCGATTTCAAAAATATGTAGCGTCTACAACAAGTGAATCCTTGCAGGTGGTGCAGTTGTGCAGTTATTCGACAATCACCCGTTGTCCGTTGACGAGCGGATGCACGTTTTTTCCTTCTCTATATCCCAACTCTATGCCTAAGTCAACAAATCCCCGTATTCCTGCTTTGGCAGAGTGGACTGGGATAATGTGTTTTGGTTGGATGGCGCGGATGACGTCGCGCATGTCTTCGCGGCTGGCGTGTCCGCTGACGTGGATGTCTTTGTAGATGCGAACGCCCATGTCAGTGAGTTGTTCTTCTAGTTTTTGCCGGTGTTCCATGTTAACTGGCACGGGGATGATGTTGCATGAGAATATGACTATGTCGTCTTTGCGGAGTCGGAAAGGTACGGTTCGGTTGGCGATTCTCGTGAGCATGCTTTTGGGTTCTCCTTGGTGTCCTGTAGCGATGATGAGCCACTTGTTGCGTTCGCTTTCTATTTTTTTGAGTTTTTGCCTGACTTTTGATCCATACTTGATGATTTCTGCAAATTTTGAGGTGTGGTAGATGTCGCAGTCTTCTGCTGCAAACGCGTATTTTGCCATGGACCTGCCCAGAAGGACCACGTGCCTGTTTAGTTGGTGGGCGCATTCAATGATGCTTTTGATGCGGGCGATGTGGGAGCTGAATGTGGTGACAATGACAGAATGGGGTTTGCTGTCGACGCTGAGGAGAACGTCGCGGAGCATTTCGCGCGCTACTGATTCGCTTGGTGTTTTCTTGTTGTCTTGTGAGTAGAGGGAATCAACGATTGCTACCAGAACGTTGCCTTTGAGTTTTTCCATGAGTTGCATGTCAAACTTTTTCCCAAGCACAGGTGTAATGTCGACTTTGAAGTCTGTCGCGTAAAGGACAATGCCATAGGGAGTATGGAGTGCTACAAAGACAGTGTGGGGTGTGGAGTGCGTGACGTGAATGAATTCGACACTGAGTTTGTCAGTGAGTTTCATGCGGCTGTTTGGTGCGAGTTCATTGATGGCATTGGTTAGCTTTATTTTGTCGTCACGAATGATGGACTGGAGGACGTTTGCAGTGAAGGGTGTGCAGATGATGGGCGCGTCAAATGCGCTTGCGAGGTAGGGTATGGCGCCAACGTGGTCAAGGTGTGCATGGGATGGTATGATTGCTTTGACCAGTGGTCTCCAGTCATCTATGGTGTTGTCATTCGGGATGGCATGGACTTTTTTGAGTTCTTTAGGATCAAGTTTGACAACTTGTTCGCGTTCTTCTTCGGTGAATTTGACGTAATTGCCCATGTGGAGTCCCATGTCAAAGATGACGACTTCATCATCTACGCGTACGGCGCACATGTTTTTGCCGATTTCTCCAAAGCCTCCAACGGCACAAATTTCGACTGGCATTTTCTCGAGTTCGCTCCGCTCACACGAGAAAATGTAAAGCCTTAAAAATCATTGCATTTCAAAATCTCGAGTTCGGACGCTTCGCGTCCTCACTCAGAGATTTTGTAGGAAATACATTTATAATGGCGTCCCGGTTTTTCATAGCAAATTCCAGAATGAGCCGCGAAGCGGCGAATTCGGAATTTGCGGCGGTACCAAAGTGGCCAAATGGGCACGCCTCAAGAGCAGTCCTCTTGCCTTCGCTTGAAGGTTGTGTAAGCGTGTGGGTTAGTCCCTTCGCAGGTTCGAATCCTGTCCGCCGCATTTAACCTAAGGATAAGTGCGTACCAAAAAAGTATTTAAAAGAACCGTTCGCGTGTACATATGTGTGGTACAGATACAATAGAAAGGACGAAGTATTGGAAAGAAGCGTGAAAAACTGCTTCTGTTTAAACGACTCGAGCGCGGTCATGGCTATCCACATTGGGAAACCAAAATCAACATCCTCATATTTCTTGGTAACGTGAAAGATCTCCGGAAAGCGGTGCCAACGTCCGATGCGCATTTCTATTTCCGCGAGCCGCCGTACAAGATCAATTCTTCAAAGGAGATTCGCAGGCACTTACAAGAACTTACCGACTTTGGCTACGTCATTCGAGAGGATGTTCTGACAAATGGAGGCAAACTGGATAGTTATGCTTGGAAGCTGAAGTTCAGGAACTCAGAAGAGTTTGTCAAACTCGTGAACCTTTTGTTTGAATATAACCATTTGAAAGCTTTTATGGAAACACAAGCGTTCAAAATCGCAAGTGCAGTCCACCTACCACGTCTTCTTGGAAAATGCTTAAACCTGCCCGTGCAACTTCTTCCAACCTTCACACAGTATATGACAATACAGAAACTCGCATTGGCCTCTCCCACCGCCTTCCACGCCCTTGTTAACAAAAACAAAGTTTGGGATGAAATAAAGTTAGTGGAACGTTTTGTTAAATTCGAGCTTGACGATAAAAGAAATTATGCGAGCTTTGACGATCAAATACTCCAAGAACTTCCGGAACAATTCAAGAAATACTTCTTCAAGACCCTTCCCATCAAAAAAGACCTTGAATCAGTACAGGCACACGTCCAAATGCTTGACGTCCTCATCGCATACTTCCTCGAAGGCTTAATTTCCGACATACTACACGGCACCGTGCCTCAAAATATCGAAGAACTTTCAGAAATTCTCAAGCACTACAAGTTCGAACTACGATTCACAGGAAACGAACCCTTCACAGTCAATGATATCACCAGTGCCATTAAAATACTTCACCACACGCTTGAAAAC
>JACQMZ010000088.1 GCA_016203345.1 Candidatus Woesearchaeota archaeon
ATAGTAAATTGTTCTGTTAAAAACATATTATAGAACGTATATTAGAAACAATATTTTGTAAAGGTTATTTAGTGCAAGAATGAAAAGTGAGAGTTTAGACTGCTGCTCAGAGCGAGCAAATCTTGCAGGTCACAATAAGGTCGTGGTCCGAAATTAAAATAGGCACTATGAAGAAGGCACTTCAACACGTAGTAATGAAGAAAAAGTGATGTTTCACCCGAAATTTTCTGAGTGAGCGAAGCGAACTCGAAAATTTCGCTTAACCGACGTAACTCAGCTGTTTCTTTTCCTGGAGTTCTTGCGCCTTGTGGCTTTGTTCCATGATGCCTTTGAGTTTATGCTCAAACTCTGATGCTTGTTTAAGCAAGGGTTTGGCGTCGACGTTTAACCCGAGGTATTTGTCCAGGACTTCTATGATTTTGCTTGCGGCTTTGCTGTCTGGCAGGTTGGAGTGTGTTTCTGCGAAAAGTGAGGTGATGGGAAGTTTGTGTCGCATGATGAGTGATGCGGTTACACCGACGATGATTCCTTCGCCGAGGCAAGGGTATCCGAGTTTTGCCAGCTGTTTTTGAGTAGTTGGGTTGGTGCAGTACGCAAATGCCCGGGGCTCTTCACCAATGTCTGCTGACCCGACGCCTTCGATGGTAATGACTTCTTTCGCAGTGCACTGTTTGCACACGTCATTCACGAGGTCTGCTGCCTTCCACTCGAGGTTGGCTGCTGGCGTGATGGAGTGGATGACGAGGATGTTGAATTTTTTGTTGTAGTAGATGCCGATGGGGTCGATGATTCTGCATCCGTGAACAGCAAGGGTGACTGGTCCTTGTTCAAAATAGTGTTTGCCGATGAGTTCACAGTTGAGGTGGTCAATGAGAAATCCTGTGGTGATGGTTCCGACGAGGCCAAAGCCTGGAAAGCCTTCTATGACGGTGACGTTCTTAGGTGTCTTTGATAGTTGAATAAGCGTGGCCATCTTATTTGGTCAGCACCACGCTGTACCCGAGTTTTCTCACGCAGGAATTGTAGCTTTGCTGGCTGTTCGGGATTTGTGCAGGAAGTCCGCCGTACCTGCAGAGTGTGCCGTCGCTTCTGCCGCCGATTTGCTTGCAGCACGTGTCACAGCTTGCCCTGTCAGGAAGCGGGCAGTTAAGAGTTTGCTCGAACACAACGACTTGTTTGCCAGTGATGGATCCAGTGAAGTACGCCGCCAGCATGACTATTGCGGCGATGAAAACAACGGTGATAGCCATGGCGAGAATGTCTTTGTCCATAATGCCTCCTTTTTATTGCCTCATGGGAAGGGAGGGTATTTATATTTTTCTAACAGATAAGTTCACTACTTCATGGTTGCAACAATCGCAACCTTTAAAAAGACCTTTCTTCTCATCACGTCAACAAACTCTTTTGGAGGACTACAATGGGATTCATGGATTATTTCAGAAGCAAGCCAGATCAGGCGCGTGTCGAACAGGCATTAGATAACGTTATTTCAGCGCATGAAGAATGGAAGCGCTTGCCGAGTCCTGTATTTGTATTTGATAGGGAAGTGTATGATACGTATGCACCACAAGCTCCCCTTGGAGAGATCAGAACTGAACTAAAGCTTGCTTTTCCACGACCTTTGGTGGCTGTGCGTCCTGCTGATGTAAGCGTTTTGCCAGCTGAATGGAAACCACTGGCAGCGTACTTGCCTGGCAGGCGAGTAAGGACTGTCGGTGATATTGCTGCTGTTGATCAGGAAGTTGGTAATTTTGAAACTAAACTTACTGAAGAAATACGACAGCGTTCAGCAAGAGTCAAAGCTTCGCATGCCGCTCACCGCAGTGTGTTATGTCTTGGCTCTAATGACTCAGTGGAACAATTAACAGAAGCGTTCGAGCGTTTGTATCAGTCGGGTGCGCATGTGTTTTACGAAGTGGATTGCTCTGGGATTGTCGCATATGCGCGAGTATGTGCTAAAGAAATCGCAGACGCACTGGCTCATTATATCGACCCGCGAAAAGTGCCTGCGCAAGTGTTGACAAGCAAGGAGTTGTACAATCGCGCGGCTCAAAGTGGCTTGTCTGGCAGGGATGTACTGGAAAACATCAATCCAAAACTTGCTGCGCGCCTGCGCTATCATGGATTGTTGATTGGCGTTGTTACACAGCATGTGGCGCCAGAGGCCCAACCTGCACAAGCGGTTGCTCCTGCGGACCCATTGTTCGCGCCTGCGCCGTTGCCAATTGCTCCAGGTCCTGCGTCTGTCAGAAGCGGTCCTAATCCTGATTAAGTGAAGGGTAGTAAAATGAAAAAAGAAGTGAGAGAAGCGTCTCAACTGGTTGTAGCTGCGTATGAAGCGCAGGATTTTTTGTCTGGCATTGGTAATTTTACTGTTAATCTGAGAGAGCAACAGGTTGCTATTCCTGCGATGTCTTTGGACGATCTTGTTGGTCTGCCTGCACTTACTGCACAATTCACACAAAATCTCAATCAACAACAGCAAGTATCTGAAGCTGACATTCAGAATGCAGAAGCAGAGTTGGCGCAGGTAGATGCTGCTGATGCACAGGCAGGTCATGCGGTGGCAGAAAAGCGTTCCCTTGCTGATCGTCTGGCTCTGAAAATGTCAGCAGAGCAGAATCCTGCGTACATTGTTGCGTATCATAATTTGATGGGTTTGGATTACACTGTTGATGTCGCTAAAGTGTGGGACCAGGCTCAGCTGGCGCGTGGTGCTATTCAAACGTACGCAAAGTCTGGTGCTGTTAAGGCACAGCAAGCGTATGGTCTGGTGCGCAGGTTGACCGAAGCATTGCTGCAAACCATGCAATCCCCATACACAGGTCCATTATCCGTCCCTGCAATGATTGCCGCAATCACTGGAAAGCCAGCGAAGAAACCAGAGACGGAAGAGGAGAGGAAACGGACAGTACAAGGAGATGGAATTCGCGCAGTGTTAGCAAGGATTCCGTCGAGCGAAGACGTGGACTCATGCATGGATGAAATCCTTACTGCCGCAGCACAGTCTCCGCATTTTGATGACATTCGTGAAGTACTACCTGAGATTGTGGGCGTATATGCCAGAACGCAGACGTACCGTCGGGGTTTCGGAGTGAGGGAACTGTTCACAGGTGTTCCGTACGGTCCGACTCGTGGGCAGCTGGCACGCAAAGTTTGCGGCTTTATTGAAAGTTTCGACCCAACAAGATCTGCCGAAGAACAAGTTGAGGCTGCTGAAAGATCTATTGCGCGTCTTACTGACTACAAAGCGTACCAGTGCTTTATGAATTATTAAGCTTTGTTTTCGTCGAAGAGCACGCGGAGAGCATCTATAATGAAAGTGATGTTTCTCTTCTGTACGTCGACGTCAGTGGATGTAAGCACAACCGGTCTTGTTCGAGTGGCCTGATTGACGGCACTTATTTGGCTATCAACAAAATTTACTAAATATGTGGGAAGGTCATCGCGGGCGGTGATTCTTGGCGCTGCTACACGCAATCGTGAATTCTCAAGTCTGATATTTGCAGTAGCAGAGAATTGAGTGGTTATTCTCTTTGTCAACGGCAATGGCGCAATCTTATCGTGCAGGATATTCCGAACGTCAGTGTACGCTTTGATAATGCTGTCGCGGGATCTTATATATTTTCTGTCAGTCACAGCACTAATCCCTGGCATGACGTCCCAACTTGTGTTGGCATCATCTAAGCGCGTCACAACAGCATTAACCTGTGTTTTCATCCTTGTTTCTATTTTTCTTTGTTCTTCCGGCCTTATCTTCTCGGCTATGGCTTCTACTTTTGCTTCTGCTCGTGCTCCGATTGCGTCTTTTATGGAATCAAAAAATCCTGTTCCATGTCCTCTAACGGTCTCGGCCGCTTCTTCTACTTTTCCTGCGCCGAAGAGCCATTTGCTTGCATTGAGCAGTATGAGTGCTAAGAGGATCCACCAGACCCAGTTGCCGAATGTTTCGAGTGCTTCGAGGGTGCGTGTGACTCCCGGGCCGGCTTCTGGCAGTGCTTGTACTGCCGCTGCTCCGACTACTCCGCCCAATGCGGCAACAACATTCCTGCCCCCTGTGGGAAGTTGACTTTGGCTATATTCCACCATGATCCCAACCATCCACCACGCCAGCAACAGCAACAGTGCTCTCATGAGGTATCCTTTGTTGGTTTCTGGTTCGTAAGAGTACGCGAGCCAGATGGCTATGGCGGATGGGATGCCGACCATGATGAAGCCGAAGAATGCTGAGTACGTTATGGCTATAGTAATCAAGAGTGCTGGGGGGAAGAATACTCCGACAAGGATGGCGAGTGCGAGTGAGGCGACAAGTGCTGTTCTTTTGCTGAGGTCTTTCAACACTGGCGCGTGGGCAAAGAGTTCAAAGACTGCGAAGAAGAGGATGAGCACGATGACCATGCGCGTGAAGGCAACGAATGTTATGGCCGGATTGTCGCCGGTGACGAATTCAAGGTTGAAGATGTAGCTGACCCAGTCCTTGATGTCTGTTCGGGTTTGTTGTGCGTCCTGCCTTGGCGTGCACGCACCAACCAGCAAAAGTAAGAATATTGCAAGAATGATTTTTTTCATAAGGCACCTCTTTCTGAAGCGAATGCGGCATCAGTGTATTTAAAGATTTCTGATAATTTCGAGTGACTGTTTCTGCGTCGCATATTGTATGTTGCCTTTGACGCCGTGGTCTAGGAGGAGATCAAGCATGTCGCGTGTGGTGGTGTTGCATATGTGTGCTGCTTCGCGGAGGCTGATGAGGCCGGCTTTGTAGAGTTTGATGGCATATTCTTGTATGCCGAGGGTGAGAAGTTGCCGTAATGCGGTGGACTCGTCTGTGCCTTCTCGTTGTGTGCGGTATTTGATTCCTTTCAGTAGTTGCTCAGGTAGTCGTGTTGTTTTTGCGATTGTGGTCATCGTGCACCTCCAAGCTCGTTCATACAAAGATCATATTCCTCATCGCTGACGTACACGCGTAGGTTATTGAGGAATGATTGCGCGTCATGTCGGCTGATATTGTTGCGAAGGAATAAGAGTACAACAATTGTACTTGGCGTAATGGCTTTTTTTCCCACTACCTGGAGTACTCGTAAGAATTTCTGGTCATCACTGGAAATGAAATCGTATGGGTGAACGCAACTGAGTCTGTAGAGATCTTCTTCTCCGCCAAGGAGGTGTAGTTCTGAGATTTCTGATTCTAGTTGTTTGTTTTGAATGTTCGGTGCAATGACTTGCATGTGCGAATCGCGTATATTTCTTTCTATGAGTGTGCTGTCTGGCTTCCCCCGGGCTTCATCGACGACCTCACGTTTCACTTGTGCAGGAATGATTACTCTTAGATGTCGGACAACAGTTTCTTTGGCTCCTGCTTTTGTTAGTTTGATGAGACTGTCTGCATCACACAATACGGTTGTCATACAATGTAATGTAGCGTACACATATTTAAATGTTTTGGCAGTGGGGTGGGCGGTTGTGCTCGGTCAATTTCTGCAATATTTTACTGTACAAATCTGTTGAGCAGTACCATCCGTGGTCGATCATGGTGTCGATGGCTTGTTTGACTTCTTGTGAGCGTAGTTTTTTTTGGTGTAAGAGTGTGAAGAGTACGTGAATGGATCCTGCGGTTTTGACGTTTGCGAATTCGCCTGTGAGTCGCGCGGCCCGATCGTCTACGATGGCTGTGCAATTGTTGCCTTTTGCGTGAGAGAGTACGTCGAGGTCTGCCGCGTCCAGGTGTGGCGCGCGTAGTGTGCACGTAACTTCTACTATGCGTAAGGTGCCGTTGCCGATGAGGTTCTGGATGTACTGTGCTTCAGGCAAGCCATTGCCGCGTTCGACGACTTCTTGGTAGACAGAGCGCGGAATGAGGTTTGTGGTGTGTGTTAGTTTTTCGAGAATGCGCAGTTTTCCAAGGTAAATCAAGGGCGTTGCGTCAAACACCCACACAGTCATAGGGCGAGCTCGATGTCTTTCAGTACATGGCTGTCAGTGATCCAAGTGATTTTTTGGGTTCGGATAAAGTCTGCAAATTCCCATGCAGTCATCCGGGCTATTTTTGCTGCTTTGAGAAAGCTGATTTTTCCGTCTCGAAAGAGTTCAAGTGCTTTTTTCTTGTGAACTTCTTTGAGGCCTAGTGTCATGAGTTTTCTTGCCGCTTCTGATGTTTGCTGTTGTTCTTCTTCCCGAGG
>JACQMZ010000086.1 GCA_016203345.1 Candidatus Woesearchaeota archaeon
CTCGCCAGGAGAAGCTGTTCGCATAGACGTTAAAAAGCTTCGAAAGGATTGGTTTGGCACATTTCCACAACTAAAACCATTCACGAAAGAGGACCGACTTCATTCCAAGTATGAATAAAATAGTCGTTGACAGCTCTGCATGGATAGAATACTTTGCGGGCAGAGAAAAAGGCAAGAAAATACGCGACATCATCACTGAAGGCACCAGCATATTCGTTACAGGACTCATTGTTGCTGAAGTGAGCACTAAATTTCTAAAGAACTCAATGCCTGCAGAAGATGCAATCTCTGCCATGAAGTCTCTTGCAACACTTCTGCCTTTTGATTTCCAACTTGGCCATGATGCTGCCCAGATATATGTTCACGAGCGGAAAACAAAGTCAAAGTTCGGCCTTGCAGACGCGCATGTCCTTGCAGCAGCCAGGATTATCCAAGCAAAAGTGATTACCTGTGATTCGGATTTCAGAGGACTTAAGGAAGCGACAATTCTATGATTGAGAACTTTGAAATGACAAAGAGTTATGTTATTCTCTTAATGCCAAGAACGTCAAAATCCTTATCGAAAGAGTATATTTCCGAGACGCCATGCTCTGCCATTACAACAACGGCAACGCAATCGTTTATGCTTACGTGCGATTCGTGTGCTATTTCCAGCGCTATTTGATAATGTCTGCGTTCAACGCTCGCAATGCTGATGTTCTCTTGTGCAATGAGGGAATTAAGAAATTCACATGCTACAACCACCCCCTTGCGATGCTGAATGATGTTTACAAATTCGGAAACGTGCACCACTGAACACAACACCTTTTCTCCTCTTTCAATCCTGTGCAATACAACTTTTGCATCTGCGATCAATTTCATTTCTACTGGCGTAAGAGACCTTCTTGGCTCCAGCAACGCGTACACCAATACGTTAGTGTCAAGAAACCGCATATCACTCCATCAATGCCTTTTCCACGGCATGCCAGTCTGTAAGCTTAGCCTTAAAATCAACTTCAAGTTTAGGCAGTTCGCTTAACTTCTTCGCACGCTTCGACTTCACTCGAACCTCTTCACCTATACGATAAAGCACAACGTCCTGCCCCAAGTATTTGCGCCAATTTTTTGGAATGACAATACGTCCCAGACTATCTATCTCACGTTCGACAACTTCCATAGCCACACACAAAAGATTACCAATTTATAAATTTTTTGGTAATTTCAGAATCTCCGAGTGTCCTCGCTTCGCTGCGGGCACTCAGGAGATTCTGGACACAAAGTTTAAATACTGATGTGCATTCAAAGTGCATATTAAGTGCATATGGAGGTACAAGCATGGTATTTGCCCGATTGAACCTTACAGACTACGCAAACAAAGTCATCAACGTCATAAAAGCACGGTTTGAACTGAAGGACAAATCAGAAGCCGTGAACAAGTTCGTTGAGTTATACGGAGATGAAGTTGTTGAACGAGACGCCAATGATAAATATGTTCAAAAAATACTTGATGCTATTGAAAAACACAGGTCAAAATACAAAGACAGAAGAATGACCTTACAAGAGCTTGACAAGCTGTGCGGGATCGATGTTTGAATTTGATCTTTCTGAGAGCCTCAAGGCAAAGATAAAAGTCCTTCTCAAGAGAGACAGGAAATAAGTTGACATTATCAACAAAAATATCAAAGTAATAATCAACAGCTCAGCTGAAACCGTCGATCATTACAAGAATCTACGGTACGACTTGAAACACTTGAAACGGGTGCACATCGACAGGCATTTTGTATTGACATTTCAAGTAGACCAGAAAAAAAACTATATCCTCTTTATAGAATTTGACCATCACGAACAGGTTTATTGAATAATTTCTGAGAAGTCGCTACACTTATGGTGCCTGAATGAGAATAACAACATATTATTGTGCGGTCTGCACTTGTACATCAGTTCTCCCGATCTCTTGATTATTCTCATTCAAGAATATGACGGTTAGAGAATCCGCACCTGCAACAGTCGGCGTATACGTCACTGGGTTTGTTATGCTCAAGATTGTTGCCTTTACATCAGTCTGTCCACTTTTAATAGTATTCGCATCCACAGTATTCTTGATCCTGAAAGATTTGACGCTTTGCACAGGAGAAATTCGAATTGTATAAGCAGTATTTGTTTTCAACGCGTTTACGTCCAGCGTCACTCCAGAAGAATCTTTCAATACGACAACATTTGGGGAAATGGAAACTTGTTGTTGAGTTACTGGCGTCGTTGGCGCACCTTCCGACGGCTGAACACCCGCACCTGCCGGTGTTGCACAATCCGCAAAATTAGCCTTGCACGAGGCACCGCAACAAAACTGATTCGGTTGACACGTGGCTGATCCACAGAAGCATGATGTATCTGCGCGAGCGAACTGTTCGCCTAGAGACAGTGGGGGACATGACGGTTTATCAACACACCTGAAGGCAGTTTGGCCAGGAACAGGAGGATTCTGTGCTTCGAACGGCACACAAAATTTATTGTCTGCACCACCAATCTGGTTCGGACAATCATTCTGCTGACGGAGCTGCGCATCTGTACTACACCTGCACAGTTGCGCGTTTGCCTCACTTGACGGCCTACACTGACCTACGACTGGAACTTGTGGCACAAACGGCGGCAAGGAACTACCCTGCGTGCACACAACATTGAAACTCGCCTCCAGTTGTGCCTGCTCTCCGCTCGATGGGTCAACACTTGTCTGTCCTGTTGGACGGCCAGAACTATCAGCATCAACCGCCCGAAACACTGCACTCCACGGGACTACCTGCCGCGGCTCCTGCGTGCATGGATTCGTCTGCTGTTGGGTTGGACGCCCAAGTATTTCCGTTCCGGCATTCAGAGGCACAGAGATAGTTACCGTCACTGTTTGTTGAGAGTTGTCTTGGGCGATGTAACTGATCGGCTGCGCAATACCTGCCGCAAGAGTTACATCACAACCGACCCGGCGTAAACGTGGGAATCCAGTTGCTTGCGTGTCTGTTGGACACTTCACTTGCGGATCAGGAGTGGCGCTGCCTTCTCCGCCAATGTAGACGTCAAACTTGTTGCCTGCCCGCGCGACAAACAAATATGATGGCTGCACTGGATCAGACGTGACGAGCGAAGCAAGATCAGTAGCTTGTTGTGGTCGTCCATCAACGAGTTTACGCTGGAATGGCGGAACTGGCGGGGCTGAAACGACGCCGCCAATTCTTCGTTCTGTGACTACGCCAGGAAGCAGTATTTGCTTACTGTAATCACCGTTTGTCGCAAGCTTAAAAGAATCTGTTATCCTACTTCGCTCTGATTGCTCCTCAACGACATTTCCGTTCTGATCCTTTATCTGGTACAACAAAAACTTCTGATGTTGAGCAATCCTTCCTCTATCCTCGGGAATCAGTTGAGTAACACCCAAAGTAAAGTTCAACGGGTCCCCTAATCCAAACACGGGAGTAGTGCCAACCTGACGAGGAGCATTTGCATTTAAACTAGTAAACTTTATCGCGCTCTCCCCCAAGCCAAACGAGCACCTGAACGCTCCTCGGAAGGGGTCGAAAGCGCACTCGCCTGGCGCGTCGTCGCCCACCAGATCAATGTCGCATTCGACTTCTTCTGTTGTTTCTTCGCGAGAAACATCATTGCGCTGAGTAAACCTGAGAATTGCTTTGTCGTAACGAACGTCTGCTTCTGCATCGCCTGCGGCAATGGTCACAAAACACTGGCTGTTGAGGATTTCACCTTTTTTCAAAATATTTCCTGACGGGAGCGGAGGAGTGCAGTCCGGCTGAACAGCAAACGTCTGCTCACCCTTCTTGTTGCAATCACACTCACCGTTCCTGAAGCCATTTGCGGCATTGCACCTGAAGCCGGTCGAGCACTTGAAATCAAGATCAAACCGCGCATCCTGCCCTGCAGCCAAGCCAAATGCCATCTCGTACGTCCACGTTGTCTTGCCCCGCGGATTGCTCGTCGGATCAAAATTCACAAACCTCCTGTTGCACTTGGGGAAAAACGCCTGACTCTCGAGCGGAATCGTTTCCACCGCCTGGTTAAAGACTGTTGAGATGTCAAGATTGAACGTGCCAGTAAACGCAAACGCGCAAATCGAGTTCACCAGCTTCTTTTCAACAAACATCGTCTTAAACATGGCAGTCTCGCCATACCTTGCCTGTACGCGCGACTGTAAGCGCGAACCGCCGCGTGTCAGCGAGCCAAGGAAATCACCAATGCCTGCCTCTGCCCGCACGCCAGCACCAGGCGAACTCCACTTTTGCATGAAACACTTCACCACGTCATAAATCATGTCGCAAATGTATTGCGAGAGCAAGCTCTGGCACACGCCTTCGCTGCCATCGCCTGTCAACAAAATTGACTGGATGCACTGTCTCACAACGCCAAAAATATTCCGCCACTGCTGAATGTACGCCGTCAACGCAGGCAGGCACGCGCACTGGAAGCTCCGCAGGAAACCCTCCTCTGCCGGCTTGACGATGTACGTCTTGCCTGTGAATTCTATCTTGCTCTTGATGAGGTCATACGCTGAACCGGCACGCTCGCGATTGGCAGGAATACACCCACCCTCTGCGACACCACACACTGCATTCTGGAATCCCTCCTTCTTTTGTTGTTCAGCCGTTCCTTGAGCAGGCGCGTTAGCAGCAGTCTCACCTGCCTGAGTTTCAACCACAAAGAAATTTGTCAAGTCAGGCGAGCCAGTCTCTATCACGGCCTGAGTCTTTGCTTCCACGTCGAACGCGTTCGCCAGTCCTGAAGGCTGTCCAGTCGTAGTAAACCTGTCGGATACAAATCCTCTGAACACCCTGAATCGCGGCGCGCTTGCACCAGTTGCACCGCCAGGCGTCCGGCTGACCAGCGCCTCTGTCTGCGGGACAACGAGAACATAAATCTGATTGTCTCGCGAACCAGCAGGTGCAGGATCCAAGTACCTCAACTGCGTCGGAATCGGATCAACAACAGGATTGCCTGAGTCAGGCTCGCAAAAGCCAGCAACTGCGTTAAGCACTCCGCCGCAACCCAACTCTGCCTTATCCTCCTGCTTGTTTGCTGCTTGTGCAGATTCGCACACAGACTGTTCCAGCTCGTCAAAACTCTCGAACACCGTGCCAAAAGCAGGAACAGCGTACCCGCACGCCGTGCCCCACTCCTGCATGTACGACATGCCGCAACACGCAGGATGCGCAGGACGAGTGAACATTTCACAGTCTTTTTTTGTAAGCCCCTTTACAGACCCACCTCCATCAATTGACTTTTTATTGTTAAAGATTTTCTTGATGCCGTTGTAGTCTAGGGTGATGAGTTCAGCCTCGCCAGTTTTTTCCATCACAAAGGGTTTCACATCAACCGTTGCAGATCCGGTAATACTGCCAATAGCTCCTCCTGTTGAGCTTGACGTTGTGGAAGGTGTCGGAGGCAAACTCGTGAATGCGCAGTCAGGCGGCGGACCATCCCCAGTGCCGACAAACAACCTTCCGCCAACTAGAAATTTGCTCGAGTCTTTCACGTTGTACTCGTCTGTGCCTGTTGTTGTGCCCTGCGGAACAGAAATTTCCTGCAAGGCGCCCATCTGGTCCTTGACGTGCGTCTGCAGTGTCGGAGCGCTCGGGCACGCCACTCTGTCGCACAGGGGCTGCATGACTTTGTACTGCAAATATAATGAATCACTCACTTCTTCTGCGCATGCGAGACAATCCTGTTTGGACTGCTCCTGGCCTACACCATACATCTGCTCGCACAGGCCTGCCCGGGCAACAGAAGCATCAAACTCGCCACCACCCGCACCAACCTGCGCAGTACCTGTCGCACTGCCAGCAAACGCAGTAATTTTCGCCAGAATTTGTTTTCCCTCACAATGATACGTTTCCCACACGGTCTGTCCCAACAACAACCCATTCATCCCAAAACACGCATACGTGGTGTACTGGCCGATAATTGTTAACGGTTTCAATATCTGGTCCATGACTTCGATGATGCTGTCCAGCAGTTTCAGCGCAGACTTCAGGAAGCCTTTTGGAATCTTGTCTGGTGGAGGACGACGATCAACCGCGACTTCGATGGGAATGCATGTCTTTTGGCGCTTCTGTTCAAGCGTGAAATTCTCCTGCACTTGTTGCGTGCGCGGATCCCGCCGCCGCAAGCGAGAAATTTTTTCCTGATACTGAACGTCCAACTCCACCAAAAACTTCATGCAGCCAAAGCCAGGCACCGTACAACCCGCACCCAGCGCGGCAAAGGGAATAGATGGTGTACTGCCGATCTTCTGAACGCCGACAGTCACGTTTGGTATAAACGTCAAACGGTGATTGCTTAACGCCTCCTCTTTCTGAAACGTCGTGGCATTGTCCTCCTGCGGCACTTCTTCTGGCAAGTTCACAAACTTCAACTGCAACAAGCCAAGAAAATTACCAGGTGCCACAACGTCCCGCAACACGTTCGCCTGCACTAAGCCATTATCAAACGTTTTCTCAAACTCTTCAGACAACGTGACAGGGTTCACCTGCACGTCCTGAATCGTCACCTCATTCCTGCCCTTGTACGTTGCATTAATCGTCATCCCAATCTCTGCAATCTTCTGCAGCACAAGCCGTGGAATCAATTGAGAAGGCAACGGCGCGCCAAGCTTAACATCAAAATCTGCGCCAAACCCACACAAGGCAAACACCACCTTCTTTGGCGGCGTCCGTATCTTCAATCCTGCCTGATCAACAGCCTCCAAAATAATCGAGTTCTCAAAACCCTCACCAACCTCGAGCTGTGCTGCCTGCGGCTGTGTTTGCACCTTGACATCCCGCTTCAACACCACAGGAATTTCAAACGAGCCATCAGGCTGAGACACCACAAAAGACTCAGACTTTGACTCGCTGTTCACGTACACAAACACTGTCGCCTGCTCGCTCACCTTGCCACGCACCACAACCTCAGGAATATAGCTCGGCGACAACTGCTCAAGATTATCAAACTCAAACGCCGGCGGGCCGCTGTCCAGCGTCGTGGACACTTCCAACACTGTCTCATGCCCTGCCTCGTCGCTGGCGGTCAACGTGATCCTATTGGGGCCGGAATTCAGCGTGACAGGAACACTAAACGGGCCAGCAGGAACCTGCACCTCTCCTGTCGGCTTCTCGCACTCCAAGGCCACAAGCTCAACAGACTCGCTCACCGCATCGCCAGCAACAGGCACTTCAACACTTCCTGACGGATTTGCCAGATTACAACTCGCATCACTCGCAACAACCTGATAACTATTCACGCGCGGCGGCGCCTGAGCATCCGCAAACCTTGTCTCAGTCGTCTGCGCGATCCGCACCCCATTCCGCAAAATAACGTATGAACTAATGTCCGGAGCGGCTGAAGCATCCCACTGCAATTCTACAGTATTCCTTTCACTCCGCACAATTCTCAGCCCGGCAACAGGATCAGGAGGAACCGCGTCCAACACACTCAACACACGAAACACGATCCTCACCGGCTTATTCGACTCGCCGGGAATCACCAACTGCGGCTCAGTCACGACAGCACTCACGTTCTGAATCACGACATTCGGAGGAGAACGATCAATCCTGACAGTTCCCACCTGCTCTGACTTGCCTGCCTCGTCCTGCGCCTCCACCCTCACCGTAACCTCGTCGCCCGGAAGGCGCATGTCGGCAAGCGTAAACCTGCCCTGCGCATTTGCAGTCGTGTCACGCACCTTGTCGTTGTTCACAAACCCAGACACTTTCACAAACGGCCGCGTCGAGCCTGACAACGTCAACAAATTATCCTTGTTTGTCGGCGGAATCGTCACGTTCAACACCGGCGCGCCAACCGGAACACCTGCCAAAAACCCATGAACAGAAGAGTTAATGCAGTTCTGCACAGCGTCACAGGAACTCACAAAAAACTGGTATGCTGTGCCGCTCACTGTCGAAACAGACACGCTATGATCAGTAACAAGCCCCTCTGTTTTCTCCTCACGTGAAGGAGTTTGCTCGCCAAACAACACCACCGACGCCGCCGGTTCGTCAGTCACCCACCCGATCGTTGTGGACTGCACGTCACGCGACAACACCTGCACGTTCGTGATCCGCGGAGGAATCCTGTCAGACGGCGCAAGAGTCGTGAACTGAAACAACGCACCCTCACGATCATCACCACGCACCGCGCCCTGCGCATCAACAGACCTGAACTTGAAAAAAAACGTCGTGCGCGGCTGCAACCCTGTCAAGCGCACCTCGTGATTTACCACAAAACTCGGATCGTCAGACACCTGACCCAGATCACGAGACGAGCCAAACTCAACAACACTCGTTGCCGGAACGTCAGTAACCCATTTGATCACCGCAGAATTCTCTGTGATATCTGACGTTGGATTAGCAGAGCGCTGGATAATCAACCCCGATGCCACCGTAGCGAGTAGAATGAATATTATCAGTAAGAAAATCCTTGAATGAGCGAGCGAATTCAGGATTTTCATCTAAACTCCGGCTTCAGTTCTTCCACATACTCTTTGTTCGCAAACAGGAAATTCGTCATGTCAATCTTCTCGTTGTCTGTGCGCGGGTGAGGCCTGAATTCCACCACGTGAACA
This sequence comes from Candidatus Woesearchaeota archaeon, assembly GCA_016203345.1. GTDB lineage: Archaea > Nanobdellota > Nanobdellia > Woesearchaeales > ARS49 > JACQIC01. The sequence goes on from JACQMZ010000086.1 coordinate 8,576, forward strand.
ACCACTTCCTTCGCGCCTGCAATATCCTCAGCACTGATTTTAAGCCTCTCGTTCCGGTAGCCCCCAATCTGTTCGCCGCCAACCGACAAGATCGCGTCAATCCCGTACTCGCCCTTGCCAGTCAGGAACTCCAGCGCTGTTTCGTTCCCGGGCAGAGCCACGATCTGCTCAAACGTCGAATTTTTCAGGACAACATGAACAAACAAGTTCTGAAGGCCAGTCACTTTCTGCAACTGCGACAAGAACCGCTTCTCTGGCAAATAATACGGGTGCACGACCACACTGGTGTTTACTTTCGTCAGCCGCTTCAAGTCCAGCTTCACCTTGTCGCCCACCAACGGTTTTGTCGCTGACAAATACCCGTCCTTGGACGCCGTAATCAACGGGTTCACGCACCCTTTTGGCAAGTACGTGCGCAAACGATACACTCCCCCATCTGCACGCGTCTTACCCAAATCGCACAATTCAGTGAAACACTTGTACGTGATGTTCGCGCCCTCAAGCTCAGTCGCGAACGCAGAACCCACCACTGTTCCCGTGGCACGGATGTCTGCCAGTTGATTGCCAAACTCGCCACAAAACTCCTTAGTCGCAGGCACGTCCTGAAACTTTTGAATGCCAAAATTCACCCTGTCCTCGGCATTATTGTCAATCAGCACAGGAAAACCAAACGAAAACAAGAAGCCCGCATTCGTAAACGCAGAATCATCCCTGAGCACCACACGAACAGGATAAATCACGTCATACGTGAAATGCCATTGGTTAATGCAGAAAAAGCGCAACAAGTTGCTCGTGCCGCGTCCAGTATTCGACGACAACCGCTGGCCATCATTCGGCTGGGCAGACAAGCTCATCCCCCACTCCGGCTGATACGTAAAGCCCGCAATCAAGTCACTGACCGGAGCACCTGCATCAATTGTCATCTTGAAAAACTCGTACGCGTCACCCGGATCAGGAGGCAGTTTCTGCTGTTCCAACGTCTGGCCAGCCTCAAAATTCTTCAGCATCCGCTCACGCGCTTTTGCCAGATCTCGATACGCAGACGGCTTGGCGAGGAACGGCGGCACCTGCGTGTTCTTGACGCGCACATACGGCAGGTTAATCGCCAGAATCGTCTGCAGTTCTTTCTTCACTTCAGGAATCTTCCACCTGCGCGTCTTGCATGAAAACTCAAACCCGTTCATCGGAATCTCAGGATTTGCGCTCATCCAGTCAATCGTGAGGTTCTCAAAAAAAGAGCCGCGATTTTCAGCATCCATAATCGCCTTAGCCGTCTCCCACAACTTCTTCAACCGCACCGGCTCCCGCACCACATACTCCCTGATCGCGGTCGTCGTCTGACCCTTGGTCAAAAGAAGGAGCCACGTGACTCTGACATGCACGTCATCCTCTGCAATCGTCGTCTGCACGGAAACATTTCCCTGCTCGGCAATCGTGAACTGCGCAAACGGCCCAAACTCCCGCGTACAACCCTTGAGTCGGTCAGCCACGAACTCATTCATTTCCCGCTCCATGTCCTGCAACGACGGCACACGATCCTCTCCCTCATAATACCACAACGGCGTCTTAAACGAGCCAGAACGGTCCAGCGGAATATAACTCAACGGCGTCTTGGCAATAATTGGAGGAATAGAAATGAAGCCAGCCTGAGCGCCCAACAACTGAAGAGCATCCCGTGCCGTGATGTCAATACAGTTCGTGACAAAGTCATGCACAGGCTTTGCCTCAGGAGGCACAAACAACACTTCCTCCACACCAGCCACACGCTTCTGCGCAAAATAAATAACGAAACCAACAGACACCATCAACACCAGTCCAATGATGATAAAAACAGTGACTTGCGCCTTCTGCATACTCCCCTCTTTTAACCGCTTCTGTGACTCACTGCTTTATAAATTTATGCGACTCCCCAGAATTTCCGAACTCCGTTCGCCTGCGGCTCACTGCGTTCAGGAAATTCTGTAAATGAAACGTCCTTTCATTATTTACTACGGTGTAGAAGAATATATATATGAGAAAAGTATTGCACGGTGAAAAAGAGGTGCATGGCATGGA
>JACQMZ010000097.1 GCA_016203345.1 Candidatus Woesearchaeota archaeon
ATTTGCTTGCTTCCTGTGTTCCTGATCTTGAGTGCATCGCCAGTCTTCGCACGCTCGCGCTCAGCACTGCCAAACCGCTCAGTCAACCGCTCATCATCAGCAAACAAAGTAAACGTGAACGGTGCTGCCACTTCTGCCAATACCTTAGGCGCAACTCTTGTTTTCACATCAAACGTCACCAGTTGCTCCACAGGCGGACTGATAGCATTATGGTTCGCATCAACAAACTCGCCCCTGAGCACATATCTCCCGTCGGCAAGGTCAGGCAATCGTAACGGGTTTTCATTGAAATGCATGAACAAAGTCACTCCACCGACAGGATCAACCAAGATTGGCAATTTCACACCTTGTGGACCAAACTGTCTCACCTGATTCGCGATGATAATAGGCAGTAATGACTGAATTTGTGCCTGGCTGAGCGTATTTTGCTTAGCCAAGTCATCAACAGTGAATTGGATGTGGTTTCCATCATCTGTCACGTCAAAATTTTCAACCACAAACGTCACCTGCACCGGGTTCTGCTGTGTGCTGTCAATCGTTGGCGAAAGTATGCGCAGTGCAGGCCCTGCAATGGCAATGGTGGGCGCTGCAATCACAGGGGCACCTGCCTTTGCTTCAAGAACTTCAACACGCTTGGTCAACGCCAGCAACGCACTCGTAAGATCCTTCAGAGTCTGTTGTAACAGTGATGCCCTTTTTTGCAAATCCGCGGCAAGTAGATCCAAACTATCAAGCGCATCTTCAATCAAAAACAATTCCTCTTCGATCAGTGAAAGGTCACACGCAGGAGGACACGCTGAAGTAGGCGGCGCAATTGGTGGAGCAACGACGCGAGTGCAGATGCTTGGCGCTCCTGCGCACGTAAATCCTGCTTCCACTTGGCACCCACTTGAGCAACCATCTCCATTTATTATGTTTCCGTCATCACAGCTTTCGCCAGATTCTATGATGCGATTGCCGCACACGGCAGTGGGAGGAGGTGTTGGCGGTGGAACGGCAACGTCCTTCACAACCGTTGTCGTGCACGAACCAGAAGTTTGGCTGGGTAGTCCAAATTCTTGAAAGGCTATGCACTGAATGATATTATTTCCTGCACCAGCAAGAGGAACAGTGCCAAAAAACGATCGACTGAGTCCGGATCCTAAAAAGGTCATGTCCACTTGTGAACTGCTCGTACCTGCCGCGAAGGAGAAGCATCGAACCCGCGGACTAACCGTTTCTGTAGTACCAAACGATCCAGAAAATTGAGCTGTGCCTGATACTGGAACGCTGTCGACTGTAAACCGTTCTCCGGATGTCGGGCTGGTGATTTGGCACGTTGGAGCCCCATGCGCAACAACAGCAATAATGACAAACAGTACGATCAGCACACGTTTATTCATACATCACCCTTTTGCTGTTCATATCATGCGCTCGTATATATACTTTACTGGAAGACGTTCATGTCCTCGACATCTAATTCCAGCGCACGGACCAAGTCTGCAGTAAATGACTTGTTTGAAGCTGCAACAGTGTGAAACATGCGCAGGTAAGCACGCGTTTTCCTGACTGACGTGTGTGTGCACTCTGCCAGTTTAGTTGCTACAGACAGTTTCCCGGCTGATTTCTGGTTCAACTGCCATGTCCGTAGCAAACGCATGGGTTCCTTATATGTTGTCACGACAGGATTTTTTTGATTTTTTGCATGGCTGACTCCTGCAGACAGCAAATCGTTAATATACACAAGGAACCTCCAGTGCTGGCGGCGTCGGATCCTGCCGCGGAACACGTCTGCTTTGCTCAGAGCGTCGTATGCGCGGACAAGGTCTTTGGGACTGGTGTATTCGTGCGGCAGGTTTTCGTCCAGCCACAGGAAGAGGTCATCGACGCTTTCGTCCATCGACTGCACGGCTTCCCTGCTCACTCCAGAATCAGTTGTTTTCAGAATTTTCAGTAAAACTTTAGGCATAGTGTCTGTAAGATCACGCACAGACAGTTCAGGAAATTCCGGCATGATCAAAAACGGCGCAAGCGCGTGCAAGTCGTTCAGCGCCGCACGCAAATCCCCTCCTGAACGCCGCGCAAGAGTGGACAGATGAGAATCGACGTGCTCAATCTGTTCGGTTTGACATATCTCTTTCAGGATTGGCAAAATTTCTGCATGAGACAGCGCTGCAAACTCGATCAATTGACACCGTGACATGAGCTTGGAAAACTTATGATCCCACGGATCATTCGCCGTCAACACCATCGGAAACTTACTTTTTGACATGATGTCGATAAGCGAAGGAATGCCTCCGCGATCCTTGGTGCCAGACAAGCCGTCAATCTCGTCAACAAGAATGAGCTTGTTCATGCCGAACAAGCTCGCCTGCTGGCATGCCTGGCCCACTTTCTGCTCCAATTGTTCACTATTGCGGAAATCGCTGGCATTCACTTCCACCAGCTCATAACCCATTTCTGCAGCAAGTGCATGAACGCTGGACGTTTTACAGCTTCCCGGCGGACCATACAGCAGAACAGCACGCTTTTTCTGCTTCTTGTACGAGAGCACGTACTCTTTGAGCTTCGCAAGAGCTTTTTGAGGTATGCGCGTGCAGGAAGTTGGGGCGTATTTTTGCGTGAAAGGAAGAGTCATGCGTTGATGGTCTGATAGGGTGTTTAAATAACAAGTGGTCACTTCAGTGAATTTTCCTGAGCGAGCATTGGCGAGCTCGGAAAATTCGTGACATTTAAAAAGACCCTGAGAACACTGGCATCATGCGCGCAGTTGACCTCAGACTCAAAAAGCTGGAAATCATTAAAGTTGACCCGCGAGCAAACAGCGCCGAGGTCAGACTGATTGTCAACGACGGCAAAGACAAAGCTCTTGTCAGCACGTTCTCGCTGGATGACTGCACCAAACGCTCAACAGACTTGTTGTCTGAATTGCGCACCAAAATCAAGAAGGCGCATAAGGGACAGGATGTTGCAGAGGACATTCTTGGCGGATTTGTGATCATTCGCTTCAAGGACGACGAAGAAGTCGCCATTGAGCGCATGGGAAAATATTTGCAGTCTGTCAAGGAAACTGTCCGCCTCGCGCAGGCGGGAAGAATGAGTTATTACGATGCTGAAGAGAAGTGCAGGAAGAAGGCGCTTGAGTTTTAGCTGCTACAATTCAATCGATACTTTCAGATCAGGCGTGATTTGTTCTGTGGCCTTCCCAAAGTCTACGAGTTCGGCACAACACGTCGCCTTCAGGTCTTCAAGCGCAGAAGCTATGCTGACTTTTGATTCAATCACGAGCTTTTTTGCCGGTGCTTTCATTGAAAGTTTCATCTCTGACTTTTTCTTTCGCACAGCCGCAAGAATCGCAACCACAACAGCGCCGACCGCTTCTGCGTTCTTATCCCTTTTCTGTGGTGTGGGCCACGATGAAACATGGATGCTCGGCAGTTTTTCTTTCGTGTGCAAATACTTGTGATACAGTTCTTCTGTAATGAAGGGCGTAAAGGGCGCCATCAACTTTAGCACAGCCGGCAACACGACTTGCAGCGCTGCCTGGGCGCTCTTCTTCAACTCAGGCGCTTTTGGCTCATACAACCGCGTCTTGACAAGCTCAAGATAATTGTCGCACAAGTCATCCCAAAAAAACCGTTCAACCACAAACCTAGCGCGGGAATACTCATACGCTTCAAATGCCTCTGTAGATTCTTCAATCACGGCGGACAGACGAGACAAAATCCATTGATCAATGACTTCAGTCGGCTTTTCAGACCCGTCGACGCCTTCCAAGTGCATAAACGCAAATTTAGAGGCATTCCATACCTTTGTCACAAACTTGTCTCCTGCGACGAGGTCTTTTTCCTGAAACGCAGCATCCTCGCCGAGTTTTGATGTTGCTGCTGCAAAGCGGAGCGCGTCAGCAGAATATTTGTTTATGATTTCTTGTGGGGCAATGACGTTTCCTTTGGATTTGGACATTTTTTTGCCGTAAGGATCAAGAACCCATCCTGAAATGGCGACATTCTTCCAAGGCGGTTGTCCTGTATGGAGGTAGCTTTTCGCAGTAGTGTAGAACAACCACGTGCTGATGATATCATGACCTTGTGGTCTGAGAGTAATTGGGAATATTTTTTCGGATAGTGTGGGTTCCATAAGTTTTGCCGCAATCATTGGTGTCAGGCTTGACGTGGCCCATGTGTCGAGCACGTCTTTTTCTGGCAGGAATTCAGTTGAACCGCAAGTGCATGTTAGGATGGGCGGTTTGTCCTTCAATGGGTCGAGCGGCAGATCTTTTTCGTTCGCAACCACGGGTTTTTCGCATTTTTTGCAATACCAGACTGGAAATGGCACTCCAAAAAAACGTTGTCTGGATATGCACCAGTCCCACTTGAGTCCTTTCACCCAGTTTTCGTATCGGTGCCGCATGAAGTCAGGATGCCACGTGAGTTGATTGCCTAGTTCAAGAAACGCGTTTTTCAGGTCTAAATATTTAATGAACCATTGCTTCGAGCTGAGGTACTCAACCACTGTCCCACAACGCTCATGCGCATTGACCGTGTGCGTCAACGATTCAATTTTTTTCACCACGCCCAACTGGCGCAGGTCGTCAACTATTTTTTTCCTAGCTTGGACTATGGTAAGGCCGGCGTACGAGCCAGCACGATCGTTCATGGTGCCATCTGGATTAATCAAGTATACCTTGTTTTTGACTGGATGCCGGGTTTCCCAGTCCAAAAATTGTGCGTCTCCGCTGCTGCAGAAGTACACCACGCCAGTCCCGAAGGCAGGATCGACCATGTTGTCTGTGGTAACCTCAATGCGGACGCCAGTGAGTGGCAGAATGACTTTCTTTCCCACAAATTCATTGTATCTCGAATCCGTAGGATGCACGGACATGCCTGCGCAGGAGGGATACAATTCGGGCCGGGTTGTGGCAAAGATGAGCGGTGTGCCATCTTCTGTTTTTACTTCAATGTGCACAAGCTCTGTCTGTTTTTCCTTGTCCTGCAGTTCTGCCTGGGCAATTGCAGTTCTGCATTCAGGACACCAAAGCGTTGGCGCTTCCTTGCGGTACGTACGTCCTTTGTGGTACAGATCTATAAAGCTCCATTGCGAGATCCTTCGGCAATGCTCGTTGATTGTGGAATAAAAGAGGGAAAAGTCGCATGATATACCCAACCGCTTCCAATCATCTACAAATGCTGGCCGTATTTCCTTGAGAGTTTCCTCACAGAGCTTGATGAAAGCCTGGCGTTCCATCAGCGCACCTTTGACGTTTTTCATTTTTTCCACCAGCCGCTCTGTGGGCAGGCCGTTGTCATCAGTGCCAAACGGGTAAAACACGTTAAAGCCACACATCCGCTTGTATCGTGCGATAACGTCTTCCTGCGTGTACGAAAACGCATGGCCAATATGCATCTTGCCAGACACTGTGGGTGGAGGAGTATCTATGCTGTAAATTTTGCCCTTCTTCTTCGCATCAAAAGCATAAATCTTCTCGGACTCCCAATACTGCAGCCACTTTTGCTCTGCCTCCTTCGGATTGTATTTGTCGTCTGACATGCAATGTTGGGAAAGAGAGAAGTTTAAAAGGGTTAGTATTTCCGCAGTATTCCTGAATTCGCTTTTGCTCATTCAGGGAATACTGGGAATTGAGAACTGAACCAGTATACACGACTGGAACATTCAACACGGACACTGACAAAAGGAAAGGATGAATCCCTTTGTTTCTATTACGCTCGTACAGCCACGTTTTTGAAGGTCAGGAAGAGCCAATCTAAATCTATTGTATTCTCCCTGATTCCTCAAATCCAATTGGCCAATCTTGCATCCTCGTGCAATGCATGCCTCTCTTGTCATTACAGATGGCAGAGCTGTTGGCGGTGCAGGCGGCGCAATAGGCGTAGATGCAGCAACTGGAGGAGGTGCAACAGTGGGAGGCGGAATTACAGGTGGTGGTGGAGAAGAAGCTAGTGGACGACCTGTTGGTAGTGCTACTGGTGCAGCAGCGCACTTTGCGTCAGCAACCAACACATATGTTGTTTTTGTTACTTGCCTGCATCGCACTTTGCCAATACACTGGCCACCCCTCCACTCAAAAACTGTACATGGCTGCCCTTCCTGTCGCTCTGCTGCTTGTAATCCTGTAACGTAATGCACAACAAACCCTTGTGGTGTCCACCTGACACGAACATGACCTGCAACAACAACAGAAACAAGAAGAATCACGACAATTGCAAACACGACCTTGCGCGTGCACTGCGTTTTATGTCGTAGTATTTAATTTTTGGTCACCCCCCCAGAGACGAGAGACAAACACATTATTGAGAACTTTGAAAAGCGACCGCAGGGAGGAGTTATTCAAAGTTCTCAGCTCTCTAAATTTCCACCCCCTCGCGAACCGCTTGTCGCACAATAGTTATCATTTTAGAAAGTTTTTTGAATTCTTCAGGAGTATAACAGAGAAAATCAACTGGATAGTCAAGATTCCAGTGCCTGTAAAATCCAACTGCACGTTCATAAGATTTTTTTCCTTTGAAATTTTTCGAAACAACGATAAGGTCAACGTCACTTTCCCTTTTAGCTTTTCCACGGGCACGACTACCAAACAAAATTATCTTTTCAACTGAAACATCTTTTGAAAGCCTTGTTTTGAATTCTTTCAACTTTTGCGCAAGAGCTTTTCCACCCACAGCAGCACCTCCTGAGCTATTTTCATAAACTCATCTACAGTTTTTTTTGAGAATTTTTTTGAAGGGATAACAGAGCCTGTAGGATAGCGTGTTTCCACGTAAACTCTCGAAAGTCTGTCGCATGATTCAGTCAAATCCACAGGTAAAGACAGCTTTTTTGCAAGAAATACCAAATCATGTACCTTGACTAGTTCACCAAAACGATCTATGAATAAAGCTTTGAGCGCCTTCTCAGCAGTTTGTTGTGCCAAGAACGCGGCAACGTAATATTTTGCGCCATCAAGATTATATTTTGCGCTGTCAAAATCTGCCTTTGCCTGATCAAGCCAATTCTTACACTCTTCTTTCATGAGTCTAACAAAACGCAGTGTGTATTTATAACTTACCGCCAGATGTCACGCCCGCACACTTCTCACCCTTGCGGCAATGCACGCTTCGTTAAAACAGCACCTTGCTTTAGATAGCTGTCTTCAGCGTCCACTTGACGCGCATGTGAGCGGCAACAACAACAGAAACAAGAAGAATGATCAGAACTGCAATCACAATCTTTCGCATGCAAGAAGTTTATGGCGCAGTATTTAATTTTTGGTCATCCCCCCCAGAGAAGAGAAAAAACATCTCAGGAACTTTTCTTCCTATCCTCTTCTCGCAAGCTCTGTTCCCAGCACCATGACTTCGTACAATCGAATGGCGCGCTCAAGAGTGAGTTGTCGCAGTCCACAGTCTGGTGCAACATAGACAAGCGCAGGGTCTTTCAGCACATTGAGTGCAGCGGCTATTCTTTGCCGCACTGTTTCTGGTTTTTCTATTGTGCCTGATTGCTGCCGTTCAAGCGTGATGTCCACAACGCCCACACCTATCTCAAATTTTCTGCCACATCGAACAAAAGGATGTAAGTCGTTTTCGTAATCTTCAGCGTTCGCGAGCTCGAGAGAAAAGTGATTGACTCGCGAATCAAGGTTTAGCACGTGCGGGAAGAGCATTTCGTATCCTTTCTTGTGAATCGGAGTAATGCGTCGAGGATAGCACAAGTGGATGCTGAACTTGGCGTCAAGCCCGCGAACAACTTCGTTGATTCCTTCGACAAAGATCGGGATGTGTTCAAGGTCGAGTGTTGCTGCTGGAGCGTCAAGCTGCACCCATCTCGCACCGGCTGCGATCACGGCTTCAACTTGTGGCCTGATGACATACCGGGCAAGCGCCAGCGTAAATTCTCGTTTTGCGTGATAACGCGCCTTTCGCGGTTCGTCAGGACAGAGCATCCGTGCGAGATGAGTATAGAATTTATTATCCGTCATATTGGCGATCATAGTCGGTTCATCGATGGGAACTTTCA
>JACQMZ010000098.1 GCA_016203345.1 Candidatus Woesearchaeota archaeon
CACATCACGTCAGTCAACTCAAAAACCACTTTTTTTCAGAGAACTTTGAAAAAACGAAGCGAAGCGGAGTTTTTCAAAGTTCTCAATGATCCTGTCTGCTTGGCTTTGCCTGACCACTTCTCCTTTTTTGCCTTCGGAAGCAGTGTAGAATTTGGTGTGGAAATAGGGTGCAAGTCCGGAGTGCTCTACCTTGTATTGCTGCCAGTCTGCGTTGCCAAATGACAGGAGGGACAACGGCGTGCCTTGTTGTTGTGCTTGCTGCAAGAACGGCACAACATCCGGATAGACATAGCGGGTAAGGTCGGCAAAGGATTGGCGAATTTCTGTGTTGAGAATGTGCGCCATGCGCGCGCGGTACTCGTCGGCATGCTTTTGGAGCGAATATCCTGTCGGTCTGACTGCGTCGTAAGATTGTTGCCAAACTTGTGCGCTTCGTGTGAGAAACGCCGCGTGCACATCGATTCGGAAGAATTTGTCTGTGTCAAACAAAGTGTGGTCAAAGTCCAGAAAGCATGCGGTACTCACAATGATGTGTGTGTGGACTCCTGTTTTAAATTGAATGAATTTCTGGTCTAGATCAAGATGTCGTCAAAATTTTCCACAGAATTCGTCTGAACTCGTGTGCTCCTGTTTTGTTTTGTTCGATGACGCTGGTGTACCAGTAGTCTGGGTCGCTTTCGCGTTCTGAAGGTACGGGGCTTGTTGCGCAGCCGTGGCCTCGGAAGTGCGTGTGCGTGTCTGCGACAGGGCAATCGTGAATTGCGGCTGTCCTTTTGATAATTTCGTTGCATGCCTCGAGTGCGGTGAGGTCGACTGGCAGCGAGTCTGGAGAGATTGTTCCGCTTCCGTCGGTTGGGTCGTAGACTGTGGAGAGGATGATTGCCGATTGCGGTCTTTTTTCTCGCAGTCGCTCAATGATTCGATTGAGGTTTGACTCGTACATGGTCAGGGTGTCTGGTGTAACGGTGACGCGCCCATTTTTGATGACTGGTTCGAGCAGTCTGGCAATGAGCAAGTCGTTTCCTCCTACTGTTAGTGTGACGAGTGTGGGTTCATCGCTGCGCGCTATTTGTCGGAGCTGGTGTCTGAGCACGATTTCGCTGGTGGCGCCGTCTTTGGCGCATCGAAGAGAGCGGATGCCTGGAAAGAGTGCGGCGAGGTCTTTGCCTGCAAATTCTGGAAACGCGTCATCCTTGTTGTGGGTGAAAAGCGACATGGCTCCCAGTCCTTCGCCCACATACCTGTCAACAGACATGCTGTCGCCGAGGCTGATGTAGTGGCTGTAGTGCACGTGAGGGGAAGAGGATAGGTCTTTAAAAACATTCATTTTATCTGAATTTTCGTGAATGAGCCGCCGGAGGGGTGAATTCGGAAAATTCTAAGTCTCATCCACGTTCTTGAACAACGGCAGTCCATTATTTCCAACGGGGACGTACATGACGCTTTTGGATTTGTCAAGGTTGGAGATCCAGTACCACGTGAGATAGTTGGTGGTGAGGCTTCCTGCGATGATTTTGTTTGCGTCTGAAATGCCTTGTGCTTCTGTTCGTTTGCGGTCAGCTTCCAACTTTTCTCTCTCAAGGACGAATTTCATTTTTTGTGCATCTTGTTCGGCTGAGAGTTTGATTTCAATGGCTTTGGAAACCATTTCTGGCAGGTGTATTTCACGCAGGAGCGCTTTTTCGAGAACAATGCCTCGTTGATTAAGTGCAGGTGTGAGGTCGTGCGTGATGGCGTCTGCGATGATTTCTCTTTCTGCAGTGTAGAGTGCTTTTGCTTCGTGGTTGACTGTTACTCCCCTGATTGCTGAGCGCACTTGCGGGGCAACCACAACTTCAAGGTAATTGTAGCCGACAGTGCGGTAGAGTTCTGCTGCTTTGTCTGGCATCAGGCGATACAGGATGGACACGTCAAGGCTGACAGACAGTCCTTCCTTTGATGGTACGATTGCGGTTTCTTTGATTTCTTGCGTCTGCACTGACAGTTTGTGTATGCGTGCCAGTGGATTGACGATGTGCAGTCCTGCAGAGAGTTCGTCTTCGCTGACTTTGCCAAACAAGTCGTATACTCCAACGTGTCCTGCGGGTATGATAGTGATGGATGCAAGCAAGAGGACGACGATGATGAAAATTCCTGCAAACCAAAGCAGGACGGGGATGGTGCCTGGTTCTTTCATTGTTTCTCCTGCATTTGTGGCGGTAGCATGATGGGTATGCCTTCTTTGATTGGGTACACGTACTTGCATTTTTGGCACTGAAGTCCTGTCTTGTCTTTGGTGTACTTCACGTCTGCTTTGTCTACAGGACAGGCGAGAATGTCATACAGGTCTTTTGGGATTGGGTCTGATGTTTCTTTGCGTGGCATGAGTCCAGTTCAGGGGATGTGCTTAAATAGTTTGCTGTCCTTTCAGTATTTCCGAGTTCGCTTTCGCTCACTCAGGAAATACTGTAATTGAAATGTGGTTTTTATCAGAAATCAACCATTGTCGAGATACAGCATACGTGTCGTGTGTGACACCGTGGTAAATAATTGCCGGAATTTGCCGCACCGACGTATGCTGTGGGTCGATTGTGTTAATGGCACGTTCACCACGTTTGTTCACCCGACTGTTCTTGAGTGAGCCTGCGAACTCAGAACAGTCGTTTGATGCAACTAGAAAGTGGTAAAAATAGTCAGAAATGTCGTCGATACCTTTATATATCAGTTGTCGCCTACGTTTATTAAAGTTACGGGTGTGTTCGTGCAGAGTTGTGAAACTGTGCGCGTGGGGGACTCATGTATTATATTAAGAAGTGTCCAGAGTGTAGCGGCATAAACTTGTTTGTAAACCGCGAAAAGGGCGAGGTCATCTGTAAGGACTGCGGTCTTGTCGTTGAGGACAAGATGGTCGAGTTTGGCCAGGAGTGGCGCGAGTTTGAGGATGACCGCAGGAGTGACCGCGTTCGTCGCACTGGTCAGCCCATGACATACACGCAGTTTGATCAGGGGCTTGGCACCGAGGTTGGCCAGAAGGCGGATTTGTTTGCGTTGGGAAGCAAGGACCGCAACAAGTTCTTTCGGTTGAGAAAGTGGCAGTACAGAATTAGCACGGCTATTGAGAGAAACCTCAAGCTTGCTTTGGCAGAATTGAAGAGGGTGTCTTCTTATTTGAAATTGCCGAAATCTGTTGAAGAAGAAGCAGCTATGATTTACACGCAGGCAGTCCAGAGGGGCTTGGTGCGCGGCCGGTCGATGGAAAGCGTTGTTTCAGGAGCATTATATGCGGCGTGCAGGCGTCATGAGGTCCCGCGCACGCTTGATGAATTGTCAGAAGCGTCAGGTATTGAAAAGAAAGAGATCGGGCGCACGTATCGTTTCGTAACAAGAGAATTGGGTATAACGATTTTGCCAAGCAATCCTGCTGATTACATTGCGCGGTTCGCAAGCTCGTTGAAGTTGACGGCAGAAACGCAGAGCAAGGCGGTTGAGATTCTTGAAGAGGCGCAGCATGCGGAACTGACCAGCGGCCGCGGCCCGACAGGCATTGCTGCCGCGTCGTTGTACGTGAGCGCGTTGATTCATGGCGAGAAGCGCACCCAGCGGGAGGTTGCGGATGTTGCTGGCGTGACTGAAGTTACGATACGGAATCGGTACAAGGAACTTCTTGAAAAGCTTGACTTGGATAGGGAATTGAAGAAGATTAAGAAGAAGATTGGGAAGTGACTAGTCTACCACAAGTCCGGGAATTCGCTCAAAGTGTTTTGTATTTTTTGTCTTGAGTCTGCAACCTTCCACAAGAGCGATGGTTCCAATGAGAAGATCTCGAATCTCGATCGCTTGACCTGTTGTCTTCAACGTTGCCCAAACATCTCCTGCATGTCGTACTGACTCTGGAGAGAGATTGAGAACGTGCAATCGTTGCAGCAGTTCTTGTGCGGCTCGCAAATTCTGTTCTTTATAGGTGGACGCATATGCCCCGCAATAAAGCTCGAATGCGTTGACGTATGTTGTGAAGAGAAGTGACTGAGACTCTTGATTTTTCATCCACTCAACTGTTGCAGTGTCGTTTCTCAGCAACAAGACAAGCATAGTGGTGTCTAAACAGATTCGATCCGCCATTGTTTCCACGTCTTCTTGAGGTCGGCTTCGATGCGCTTAGCTTCATCTTCGCTCATCTTCCACGTTCCTGCCAATTCGCTGACGTTCTTTCCTCTGCGTATGGTGTTGAGTGCTTCGTCTATGGAGACAGGTGCTTGACGCTGCTGCTGGAGCTCTCCTGCGACAGTTGACAGCCACCGATAGTTTTCATCGCTAACCTTTACTGCTTTGAGTGACATAGTGGTAGAAGTAGTATAAGTAGTATATAAGCATTTCGGTCACGAAACAATGGGTACGTGTTTAGCTTCTGTCTTTGTTCGCTCACCGCAAGGTTTTTCGAGAACACGAATTTCCCGAGTTCGCGCTCTGAGCGCTCACTCAGGGAAATTCACATTTTGGGTCTTACTACGTTATTGAGTTTTACTTCATTATTGAGTCTTACTACGTCATTACCTTATCTTAACGTAGTCATATTGCTCCCGTAGTAATTTGCATAAGTAATTGAATTTTGCTGAACGACCGAGCGCAAGCGAGGGAGTTCGCAAAATTCGTACCCATAGGAGAGCTAAAC
>JACQMZ010000089.1 GCA_016203345.1 Candidatus Woesearchaeota archaeon
ATTCACCAAGAATATTGTGAATTTTCCTGAGCGAGCATTAGCGAGCTCGGAAAATTCGTACTCACAGAGAGCTAAACAGGTACGAATCAACGCAACCTTTTTATCTCCTTCCTTCAAGTGCTCTGCTATGAGAAAGTTATTCTTGGCATTGCTGTTTGTGGTGATTGCATGCAGTCAAGTGCCTCTGGAGTCTCCTATGCCTGCGCCGCCTGTGTCGCCAGCGCCTGAACCTGAGGCAGAGGTGAAGGCAAGTAGCGTGGGTGAGGCCATTATTGCTGGCTTGCCTGTGTCAAGAACTAAAGAGGGGGTTCGTGTGCGGATGACGATTGATGATGTTGCGCTGGTGCGTCCGTCAGGCAAGTCTTTGCTGGCTGGCAAGGCAGAGATTCCTCAAGGTACAGGGCAGGAAATGCGCGAACTTGTGTCAAGGACTGCAGCTATTGGCAGGTATGAACAAGTGGAGTTTTCGGCTTCTGTCAGGGTTGACGTTTCTGGCGTGGTGAAAGATGCGGTCATGCCGTCTAAGAGATTTGTGGCCGAGGTTCCTGTGTTTGTGAACGAGGTGGGTTCAACAGTGGTTGTTCTTCGGCTTGATCCTGAGGTGTCGTTGTTTAAGACGGTGAAAGGAGAGTTTGTCTTTCTTCCAGTTTTTGATGTTCGCTCAACAGATTCTGTCTCGCTGCGCAGGGAAGGGGACGTGTTGACTGTGTTGTCTGATCGGGTAGTTGCCGAACGGAGGTTTGGGATGGATTTGTCTGGCAGGATTCAGTCTGGTGCGGTGGTGTCGAAGCATACACTGTTGGACATTGTCGAGGGCGTTGTGGTGAAGGCTGTGGAAGCAAGACAGGAGAACCATACCCTTTCCCGCATTACCAAGAACGTGCAGATTTCCGGCAGGCATTTTGATCCTGCTGATCTTACTGTGCCTGCAGGCTCAACAGTAAACTGGTATAATCAGGGTCCTGCGGATCACACCGTTTTGTTTGAAGGCGATAAAGAATCTCCAAAGATCAAGGCTGGCTCGTTATATTCAAAGACGTTCAACACACCAGGAACTTATAAATACAAGTGTGGAATACATACTGAGATGAAAGGAAAAATTGTAGTCGTTTGAAATTCTGAATTCGCGCCTTCGGCGCTCATTCAAGAATTTCAGTTACAATGAAAAATGAATCATTAGTGCTTTGGGTGTTGGTCTTTTTTGTAGTGGCATGTCAACCTCGCATTCAAGAAGTGGATTCCGCGCCTTCTGAACCCGCTTCTCCTGCACCTTCTCCCGAGCCTTTGCCTGAACCAGTCAAAGAGGGAGTGTTATTTGTTACGATCGCAGACAAAGCGCTCGATATGAAGAACGTGTCGAGTGTTAAAATCAAGATTTTATCTGCGTCGGTGTATCACAAGGACAAGGAATATTGGACGACAGTGAGCGATGAAGATGTTGTGATTGATCTGTTGCAGTTAAAGGCGGATGATGTTGAAAAAATATATGGCAACAAATCTTTGCCGGAGGGGGAATTTTCCCAGGTGAAGCTGAAAGTTGCAGATGTCAAAGTGACGGTGAATGGCAAAGAGCAGGATGCGTTCCTGCCATCCGGTGAACTGAAAATGCAAGTGCCTGTTGTTGTGGAAGCAGACAGGCAGTCGCTCGTCACGATTGACTTTGTGGCAGACGAGTCCTTGCACGTGACCGGGGACGGCAAGATCATTTTTGCTCCAGTGATTCACGCGCGCTCTAAAAAGGACATCGTGTTTAGCGAACAGCCAAAGGGCGTGCGTGTCTCTAAGGAAACGCCTGTCAAAGCAGCTATGTTGAGCATGAACGACAAGGGCGAATTGGGTGCTGAGAAATTGGACGTGAAGAAGGACTGGACCATTGAAGGCAATAAAGTAGTGGAGAGAAAGCCAGCTGAAAAAACAAGGATAGAGCTTCCACATCCAACGACTTCAGCAGAGAAAAGCGCCGCGATGAAAGAGGCCGTGGTGGAAATAGCAGAGGGCGAAAAAAAGGTTGTTGTTATTCAGGACAAAAAATGAAGAACTTGCCTTTAGTTGCAATTGCACTGCTTGTTGCATGCACTCCTGTTAGTAAAGTTGTTGAGGAGCTGACACTGCTCACGGACGATGGTATGAGGATTTCGTACGCGTATCTCGAAGGGGAAAAGAAGACTGGAGTTATCTTGCTGCACATGCTTAATAGAGAAAGGAATGACTATCAGACATTTGCACAAGAACTCTCCGGAGAGGGTTTTCCAGTTATTTCGCTGGACTTTAGAGGACATGGCAAAAGCGATGGCAACTGGCAGGACTTCTCTGACACGGATTTTAATGCTATGGTTTTTGACGTGAAATCCGCGCGCGAGTTCCTCACAACCAAAGGCGTGGAGCAGGCCGTGGTTGTTGGCGCAAGTATTGGCGCGAATGTTGCGTTGAAGTATGCAGTTACTAACGAGAGCGTCAGAGGTGTTGTGTTGTTGTCTCCTGGGCTTGATTATCGTGGTGTGAAAACTGCCGAGCCTGCCACAAAGGTAAAGATTCCAATTCTGATCATGGTTTCAAAAGAGGACGACTATTCGTACTTGTCGTCGCAAAAATTGGAATCGTTAATCAGGAGTCCAAGGAAGCTGATCGTGTACGAAGACGCAGGTCATGGCACGCAAATGTTTGACAAAGCGCCTGCGGCCGAACAGATTTTGGTTTGGTTGAATTCCTTGCGTTGATCTTTCCGTCATTGACTTTTGGCAAGCACCACGTGTGACTTTTCCTGTCTTATTGCGATTTCGATGGCTTTATCGACGTGTTTTCCTCCGCAAATCAACTTGATGCTTGGGTACGGCTCAAGGAATTTCATCCACGTTTCGGTCCGATCTGTAAGAGCTTCTTGTTCCAAGTTTTCCTTCAACTGCTGGTATGTCTCTGCGTCAAAAGTGTCCTGCTCTGCGAGAAGTTGGTTCTCGCGCCCATACCGCACAATTGCGTTTATTTGTGTTAGCACGTATTCTGCGGCACATCGCGCTGCTCGAAGCTGTCTGAACGAGGACAGTATGCGCTGTGTCTGCAAGTACTCTAGCATAACTAATGACCTGTACAGGGGAACGTACGTGTGGTGAAGCACATCATGAAACTGGTTCATCTCCTCGACGCCCACAGTGCTGATGCCTTGTGCAAGTAACGCACTGCAATACCTTGCGCCAGGACCGTATGGCACGTGCTGGCTTTGGACGAAATAGAAAAGGCACTGTCATGCTATGGATCGAGAAACGTACGCCGCAAGCGCTTTCACTGCCTGCGATGGATACTGGTAGACTGGCAGTCCGATTGCTTCGTATTTTCTTGTGACGCGTGCGGCAAACTCTCCTCCTGTTGTGACAAGCACGACTGGTTTGGTGATGTTCATCTTCTGCAGTGCTTGGGCGGCCTTGTCATGGTCAACAGTGGGTGTTTGTGGCAGGATATTGACGACAAGAGCGTCGACTTTGGGGTCTTTCAAACAGGTGGAGACTGCCAGGATGAACCGTTCTGCTGTTGCGTCTCCAACAATGTCGAGAGGGTTTGCAATGCTGCAGATGGCTGGCAGGTTTTTCTTCAGCACTTGATTGCTGTTGGCAGACAGTTCTGCAAAGAGCAGATGATTCGCTGCAACAGCATCTGTCGTGACAATGCCGTGTCCGCCGCCATTGGTAATAATCTGAACTCGCTTCCCTCGTGGCGTTACAGCTAATTTTTCAAACACGTGGGCAATGCCGAACATGTCTTCCAAATCATCTACTTCGATAAGGCCTGTTTGCTTGAACGCTCCTGAATAGATGCCTGATTCGCCGGCAATGCTTCCTGTGTGCGATAGTGCTGCCTTGCTGCCTTGTGCGCTGTGTCCGCCCTTTATGACTACTACTGGTTTCCTCACCTTGCGCGCGACGCGCATGAATTCCTTGCCATCAGCTAATCCTTCAATGTACAAGCAGATGACGCGTGTCTGCTCGTCAGCGTCAAGGTAATCAAGCAGATGGTTTTCGTTGACATCCGCGGCATTTCCATAGCTTACAAACTTCGCAAACCCGAGTCCTGCTGCTGCCGCGAGGTCGAGCATGGCGCTTCCAAGGGCGCCTGACTGGGAAATGAATGATATGGTTCCTGCTTGTGGCCGTTTGAGCCGTTCGATCGGCAGGAAGAGCGTGTCGAGTTTGGTGTGTGCGTCAAACACGCCAAGGCAGTTTGGTCCGATGCACGGAATTTTTGCTTTCTTGAACATTCGCGCCAGTTTCATTTCATCCCTGTGATTGCCAATTTCCTTGAATCCTGAGGTGATGACGATTACTGCATTGACTTTTTTCTTGATGACGTTTTTGACGACTGGGAAGATGATGGCGGCAGGCACGCAAATGACTGCAAGCTCCACCGGTTCCTGTACTGCAGAGAGGGAGGGATAGCACTTCCTGCCAAGAATGTCTGTTGCGTTGGGATTGACAGGGTAAATTTTTCCTGTGTACCCTCCACTGACAAGATTTTTCACTATAGTGTGCCCTATCTTTCCTGGCTCGCGACTTGCACCTATCACCGCAATGCTTTTGGCTTGGAAAAAAGTGTCGAGTGTCATTGGAGTATGATTGGCTTGAACTTAAACCCGGGTTGTTTGAGGAATGTTTGCAGCGCGACTCGCTTGAGTACAGGATGGACTTCAACGGATTCGAGCGCTTGTTTGATTTTCTTGTCTGCTCCTGCCCTGCCAGCATAAGCAACGGTGAGTTTGCGTCGGTCTTTGCTGACAGTGATTTGGCATTCTTGTGCTCCTGCGGTTAATACTCTGCTGCGGATTTCGATGAGGTTGACTCGTGCGCCTTTGATCTTTTCTTCTACAATGCCGGTGAGAGAGAGCTGAGTCTGCACGTCTTTGGCGCGCGTGATGCCAAAAAACCGCTGAACATTCAATCCGCAACCCGCGCAAGGTCCGGTCTTAACTTCAGTGGTATGATCGCCGAGCACGTATCCAAGGAGGAGGGTTCCTGCACCGCTGATGTTCCAGATGACAAGATTGCCTGCGTCAGGTGTGAATTCGTATGCTGTCGGGGATTCAATGTGTGTTGTCTTGATAATGGCCGCAAGCGGGTTGAGATGGTGGAATCCTGTGCCGGGAGAGCATTCTGGCAGGAGTGCAGTTTTGATTTCGCTGGCGCCAAACAGGTTGAGCACAGTGAGTTCTTGGATACCTGCTTTGGCTGCCTCTACCTGAAGGAGCGCGCGTTCAGTGTCAAGCAACATGGTCGCGCCGTGGACAAACAGGGCAAATGGAGGCAGTTTTGCTTTTTTTTGTTGACACAAGGGCAAGAATCGATGACGGAAGTATTCTGCCATTCCAGTGAACACAGTGGGCTTGAACGCGTCTGCCAATGCTACCAGGCGTTCGGTGGGAATAGCTCCTCCTGCTGCTGTGGACAAATTCAAGTCCACTGCCGAGTCCAGCGCTGCGTGTGCGGCGTGCCATGCAAGGTGCGGTCCATAGGGAAACAGATTCATGCCGACGCGCGGCCGTTCTGGAGGAAGCAGGTGTTGAAGATAGTCAGCAATCATGTCTATCATGTTGTGCAGTTGTTGCTTTTCCGCCCCTGTAAGAAAAACTGGCACGGGTTGTCCATATTCTGTGCCGCCTGAAAATGCGGGCATTTTTGGAAAGAAGAACTGCTCGACTTGTTTTTTCAACTCCTGCCGCCCAAAGAGTGCTTTGAATGCAAGGCTGATGTTCATGAACGCATCGTATTGCGCATGATACTTTCTATACACCGAAAATGCATCTGACGCCTGCGGTGAAACAATGAACTCTTTCGGATGCTTCATGTAGTCGACTTTTCGTATCAGCGGAATGTTTAGCCGCTTCCAATCCTCTGCTCCTTTGATTGTCCATGGATCAATGTTGTGTTCTTTGAAGAAATTTGCGTAGAAGGGCGTATGAGGCGCAAGATGTCGAACTGTGGCGGCAAGCCGCTGGTTTTGCAGTTTCTGGATCGACTCAGGCCCTAACCGTGTCAGCTCTTTTTTCGTGAGGTACTCACGCATGCGCATTCAACAGAATGTGACTATTTAATTGTTGCTGATTCGTACCTGTTTAGCTATTCTGTGAGTACGAATTTTGCGAACTCCCTCGCTTGCGCTC
>JACQMZ010000090.1 GCA_016203345.1 Candidatus Woesearchaeota archaeon
ACCATTTTGAAACCACAAAAAAAAGCGACAACAGTATAACGACTCCCAGAACAACAGACTGGACAACCAGCAAGAATTCTGTCACGCCAATGCCAAACAGGCCATACACAAACAACCACGCAAACAAATACAAGGGCCCGTAGAAACCGTAAGGAAACCCTGCAAGACGATACACGTGCAAACCAACTTCGCTCGCGCTTGAGATATTGAACACGTCAAGCGAGGCAAGAACGTCACGCGCCTCATCACTGCTCCACAAGACAGGCGACAAACCAATCAATCTTGAAACAATAAACAACACGACAAGAAAAAACAATAGTATGCGTCTGCACATCATGCTCAACTGCGCACGGGCGTTATATATAAACGTTAAGCTAAGGGTTGGATTTTCAGAAGTTTTATAGTCCATATTTTTGATTGGGTAACAAAAATTTGGTTGTGCAGTGTGGGGAGACTCGGAGCCGTCTCCCCACGCCCCTCTGCTCAAGCTGACTGCGAATTCACGGGACCGCCGCACGACAGGACTGCACTCAAGGCGGCGGCCAGCACAACAATTCACGCAGTAGACGCGGGGGTCATAGGGGGCGGCGTGAAGCCCCCTATGCACCACCAAAAATTACTTCAAACATGAGCTGAAGGAACTACTACACTATAGAGAACTTTGAATCCGCACAAAAACCAAGGGTTATTCTAAGCGTCCTATACATTTGTATTATACTCTCAATCGCAACCACAACAGTTGCACAAACATCTTCAACGGATCAAACATGCGAATCTTGCTTCCCGCCTTGTGAACCCAACGAATAGGCATATCCACCAGAGAAAACCTTTCCCTGCGAATTCTATAAAAGAGTTCAACGTCAAACACCCATCTGTCAGACACGAGCTTGGAAAACAAATGCCTCGCCACAGGCAAACGAAAACCCTTAAAGCCACACAAGTGGTCAGAGACACGCGTATTAAACAACAACCGCGCATAAAGATTAAACAATCGTCCCAAAGTCTCCCGCGTCAACGGCTGATCAATGATCGACTCCCTATGTGCCCTGTTACCAACAACCACTTCGTACTTGTCGAGCAATTGGCGCATCCGCGGAATCTCCTCAGGAGGAATCGAACCATCAGCGTCAATAAAAATAACCTTGCTGCCTTTTGCAGCCAAAACACCTTCTTTCACCGCAAAAGCCTTCCCCCGATTCTTCTGATAAGAAATGATTTTAACAAAATCCTTTCCTTTCCCAAGCGTTCTCAGCATATCCAACGTGCCATCAGAAGAGCCGTCATTCACAAGCAAAAGTTCGGAATCTTTGAGATGCACGTCCACAAAATCAACCAGTCGCTGCAAAAACTCCTTCCCCCTGCGCTCTTCATTGTACACCGGCACAAGCACAGACAAATCAGTCATACGCTTACATGCCTCCAAACACTTTAAAAAAATTTCGGAGAATCCGGAACACGTGGACAATAACAAATCCTGCAATCTCCCACGGCGACCGCCCAATCACGAGCGCAGGAAAAAGACCTGCAAATGAGTTCAGGATAATTCCATACGCTGCCAACGCAATGAAGGGGAATCTTCCCGGCCCTTTGGCCCGTGATAGCCACACACCAACAGGAACAAACAACAACAGCATATTGTCCAGCAAGTAGCGTGTGGCGTATGAACCTCCTTGATTTGCCCACAAGGAGTAGAACAGTATATTGACGATCAGAATACTGGTGCCCAGAAGCGCGCCACGCGATCGCAGCCAGCTCCGCATTCCTGCAAGCATGAAGACTGCAACAGGAACAAACACTAGCAACCCGTACAGAGGATGAATGAACAATAACGGCAGATTCGTCCAGGGATCGCCAACAGAAAAACTCTGAGAAATGGCGAACACCGTGCCAAATGTAGAATAGTTATACGCCAGAAGAACCAACTCTGAACACACAAGAGGAACAGAAAATTTAATCAGATCACGCACTGACCGCGTCTTTGCAACATACAACCAGAACAAGCCAATGACGAGTACAAACGGATAACGCGTCAGATATCCAAAACCAAGCAAAATGGCAGGAAGCAACAACCACTTCCTCTGCACAACCAAATAGAACGCGGCCATTGTTATTGCCGCGATGTACACTTGAGGATACAACGATCTTGCGTAAAACCAGAAAGGCGTGCCAAAAGCACATACGAACGTGACCAGCAAGGCAGTCTTTTCAGGCACAAGTTCCTGCAAAGTCAGAAACAAAAACCACAACCCAAACAAACCGACCACTACAGACAACAAAACAGCCACAGACTCAACACCACATGACCCCTCAAACGGCCAAGCGAACAAGGAAACAAACACAGGCATGCCAAATGGTGGAATCGCGACCTGATTATACACAGACACGTCAACACCTTCCTTTCCCGGCCGACGCGAGCCATTCACGAAAAAAATGTCAAGCGTGACATCCCTATTATTTTCATCGAAGTAATGTATACGCGTATCAGTCCACTTGCCACGATGGTTCTCACCAGTCGCGCAAGACTCGCCACGCATGGCACTCTCGTAATTGTTCAACAATCTCAAATCGCCTTCAGACACCAAACTGTTCACCATTGCCAGATAATGCGGCTCATCACCTGACAACACACGCGGAAAATCAATACGCAAACCAGAAATCCTGTAGTCTTTGGTGAAATCGAACTGGATAAACGCAGATGACAGGTATGCAAATGCGATGAACAAGAACAACCAGTGCCGCATGCGCGCATGCGAGCGAATGAGTTTATAAACATTACACGAATCTCCGACTGCATGAAGTTGATTACCCTGTGGAGTTCGGGAGCATTTGTGGTTGTCCTTCTTGCAGCGCTTGCCACCATCTTCATTGCAACAGGACAACCGTTTGTTGACATTCACCAACCCTGCGGTACCCCATTCTCAAAAGACCTGTACGAGCCCTGCACGTGCGCAAACGAGTGCAAAATCGCGCTGGTCTGCACACGAGTGAATGACACCAACCAGTGCATGAACATCATGAGCGATTATGCTCGGGATTGGGAAACAGAGAAAACAATCCTAAAGGAATCAAGATAACTGCCAGCGGAAGAAACATCCTTGTCTCCCACACGTATCCTGTGAGGTAATGGACGACAAGATAAAAGGGAACAACAAGCGCCCAACGTTGAAGAACAAATGGTTTTTCCCTCAATCCAACAAATGCCAATACCCAAAAGACATGAAACAACAAAAAGACCGAGATCAGACAATGATGACACCCAATATTCCACAGAAACACGTCCTGATACACAGGTTTGTCAAGCACATCGCGCATATGACTCACGAACATATTGACGCTCACTTCGATACCTACCAAAACACCAGCTCGAATGCCTACGCCAGACCACGACCTGTTTGAAAATTCCGCGAAAAAATACAGCATCGCTAAAAAAACAATGGTTGTCCTGTTGAACGCTCCAATCAGCACAATCAATGGAAGGGGCCAGAATTTTCTTGTGACAATACCGTGTGCACCAACTGTAAACAACAACAAATCAAACAACGAGTCCACATGGCCTGTGATGATAAAACTAAATGGAAGCGACACAAGCAACAACAGCGTCCCAATCACTGACGTTTTCTCGTCAAACCACAAGCGCAAGTAATTCTGAAACGCGAGGGCAACAGCAGCTATCACCATAACGTAAAGAAGCCTGTACAACCGAGCCACATCACCAAAGTAATCCAAGGAAAACGTGTGCAACACATTCGACACTGCATCGACAGCAAACGGAAACAAAATTCTGTTCGCATACTGTTCCTTGCTCTTGTCAAGCACAGATTGATGGTATCCGACTTCACCTTCAAAATTCACTCCTGTGCGCACAAAATAAAACCCAACAACGGCGTACATGAGAACATACAACATCCACCGTTTCAGTCGTGCTGCCATACCACCCACAGAAGAACACAAGCATCAAGAATTTTCAACACAGGCGTCACAAGAAAAGATCCCAGGACCGCGTTCCATAAGGACGCCCACAAGATTGCATAATACGCAACACCCATACACAACACACCCGCCGCCCGCGACTGCCGCCACAAATATCCCGCCAACATCACACCCAGCAAAGCCACCATCATTGCCCTAAACCCTGACTGAGCAGACAGAACAAACACTCCAGTCAGAAAAACAGCCACAACAACTCCGCCAACCACTAGACGCTTGTTCATAACGACCGCAACACCCACAACAGGACAAATAAAATCGTAAGAAATTCCAGAGACAATAATCCGGCATAAAGCCCACGAGCAATGCTCACCACTATAAACACCCCTACTCCGAGCGATGCCAGCAACCATGCGAGCGAAGACGGTAAGAGTTCACGCATGAACAGTTCACAGAGCATTTCTATTTAAACATTCACCCGCGCCACCCGCAACCCTTAATAACATCTCTACTGCCTCCACGTCATGCAGTGGAAGTATCCTCTTTTCGCCACGCTTGTCGCGTCTATCTTTATTTCCATCTACGGCCAGTCAAAAACAGGCATCATTCTCACGTCAGTGTTTGCAGTCATACTCGCCTACTTTTTCGAAGAGGAGATGCTGTACCTCTCCATCCTGCTCTTCCCCTGGATTGATGGCAAAGTCATGTTCGGCTTCACGCTCACGCCAAAATACATCGTCATCCCTGCATATTGCGTGTCGTACGTCATACACAGGATGCAACAAAGAAAACCTGTGCTGGCCTGGCATCCTCCTGCCATCGCACTTTATGTTTTACTACTGTACGCAGTCGTGATCACTCCAATCCAGTCTCTTGCCATCAACAACACCATTGACTTTGGAGAATACCGTTCCACTATCATAAACCATCCCGCCATGCGCGGACTTGCCAGAGTGCTATTCGTCGCGTTTCTCGTTCTGTACGCAACGGCAATCGCCCAACGCAAAAAAATTGACGATCTGATAAAACTCCACATTAGCCTGGCAACTGTTCTTTGCCTCGTCGGCATCATCATCTACGCCATCGACTTGTTCGCACCGTTCGAAGCGTGGAAGTTCTTTCTCATCAAGCACCAAGCCACCCCCCGCCTGCGCGCCACTCTCCTCGAACCATTGTTTTTCGCAGCATATCTTCTCACTGTGCTTCCACTGACGGCATGGGCAATCCACGGACGAAAGTTTTGGTCCAGACGCGTGACAACTCTGGCCCTTGGCGTGCAATCCATAGCATTTCTACTCACCTTCTCACGCGCTGCGTTCATCGGCATACTCCTTGCGACCGGCTACCTACTCCTATCCTCACGACATCGCTCGAAAATCATGAGGTATAGCATCATGACACTTCCTTTTTTGTTGTCCATTGCAGCGCTACTGTTCACAAACGACACCATTGAACAAATTGCAAATGAGCAAATAATCGGCTCGTTTGTGCCACACTCTACCAAATGGTGGTCGACATTGAGCAGGCTTATAGCAGTAGAAAAAGCAGTTGGCGCGTTTGTGCAGCACCCAATCCTCGGCATCGGATGGGAAAATTTCATCTTCTACGCAGGAAAAAACACTATTTCTTGGATTACAGGCACGGAACAACAAGTCTTGCTGCCAGAAGTTACAGTGTTTCCTCTTCGAGTACTTGCCGAGCTGGGAATTATAGGATTCGCGATCTTTGCAGTGTTTGTTTGGAGCTTGCTCTCTACAGTTCGCAAACAACAACACCTTACATTTATGATGATATCACTCGCAGGCATCCTGTTTTTTATCTCCGCAGTCAGCTTTCCGTTCTTCTGGTTCGCACTTGGACTACTCATGCGGAACAGAGCAACTTTTTAAAGTGCATATAAGACCAAACAGCTATGCGCGTCCTCTCGATCATTCCCGCATACAATGAAGAAGCGACCATTGCGCGCATCGTGAAAGAAACAACGAAGTTCACGCCAGTTCTCGTGATTGACGACTGCAGTTCCGACAATACAGCCCAAACAGCACGACAGGCAGGATGCGAGACTTTGAGAAATGAACGCAACCAAGGAAAAGGATTCAGTCTCCGCACAGGCTTTGCGTACGCCATCAAGAATAATTACGACGCAGTCATTACGCTTGACGCAGACGGAGAACACAAGCCAGAAGAAATCCCACGATTCATCGAAGCCCTCCAGCAAGCAGATCTTATCGTTGGACAACGGAATGTCCAGCGCAGCAAAAGCAGAACCTTCCTCAACTGGTTCTCCACCTTTTTCATGCGATACGTTTTGCCTGACCTTGACGACACGCAATGCGGGTACCGAGCCATCAAAACAGACCTGCTCAAAAAAATGAATTTCACCACTGACCGCTTTGATCTCGAACTGGAAATGCTGCTCGAAGCAACCAAACACCAAGCTCGCATCGCCGGACTTCCATTGCAACACCGCCCCATCGCCAAAAGCCACCAAACAACCAAAGACTACGTCAGAATAAACAACCTGTTTGACAAATGGTGTCTGCGCAACATGCACCACCTCACGCTTCCCCTGCACACCAAAGCGTTTTTATACGTCTCATGCTCTGTCGGAATTGCCATCGGCACCCTTGCGGAGAAACTCACATGAGCACTGCCCTCATCATCACCCACATTCCCTATTATGCAGTCATCGTGGCAGGCATACTCACCCTCAGAACCATCAGGAAACAATTGGAACAACTCCCATGACCACAGAACAAGCCATCCTCATCACGCAACTACCCATAGCAGTTGGAATATTTCTCGGGGCATACGAGTTGTACAGAATCAGAAAAGAGCTCCAGCGAATCGCCAAACGAAAATCCTGAGTTCGCTGAATATAATAAAGCTTTACATCATAATAGAGAGCTTTTATAAAAAGTTTGCTAGTATGATAGAAAGCTTTTGAAGTGGACTTTGTGATAAAAGATGAAAAAACAATAAGAGAGATCATACAAGTAACTTACGCATCAAGCAAAAACGCCCTAAGAGAAAGGGAAATACGTTCACTGCTGAAGGCAAGCAAACAACTAAGATGCAAGAATCTGACAGTCATCACTTGGGATTATGAAGCAGAAGAGAGTAACATAAGGTTTATACCATTTTGGAAATGGCTCATGAATAGTACCAAAAATGGTTAACATATTTACTAGAGTATTTTCAAGGTAAAAGTTTATAAGAGACTTACCACGGTGGCGCTTCATGAGAACAGGATGGGTGCTGGCAGTCCTCATAGTATGTGCGCTTTTTCTGCGCATATACGGCATCGAACGCGAGAGTCTGAGCGGCGATGAAGTATGGACGTACAACGCCACATTCGCGCCCACCACTTTTGCACGCGTTCTAGCCAACCACCGCGAACAAGGCGACACCAGCCCGCCATTGTACTATTTCCTGCTCAACGCGTACTCACGGATCGTGCCTCACACCAACGGATACTACCGCGCCTTTGCAGCAATCCCAAACATACTCACCATACCAGTCCTCTACCTGTTTGTTCGGCTCTTTACCACTCCACAGACCGGGTTACTGGCAGCATTCCTCTGGACAATAAACCCATTGCAGATTTTTTACTCCAGATTCGGAAGGCCATACACCCTCTTTGTCCTGCTATCGCTGTTGTCCCTGCTGTTCTACTTTCACGCGCAAAAAAAACCGCGCTGGTGGCTTGCGTATTTTGCGGCCGGCACAACAGCAGTATTCGTCCATTACTACGGCCTGTTCTTACATCTCGGAGTCTTAACTGCCACGCTCTGGTCGCACACTGAACTACGCTTTACGCACAAGTTTCTGACTCTAAACCGCAACGAAATCCGCATCAGCATTCCCCTCATGCGGTTTTCACTGTCATTTGGACTGCCAACCGCACTCCTTGCCAGCACTATTGGCACGATCAGCCTTCTTATGTCCTGGCTCGCCACACTCCCAAGACTCCAAAGCGCAGGACTGGCGTACTTCACAGCAGACCCGCAATACCTTGGGTTTCACAAATTCCTCACACTGCCCATTACTTTTACTGCAGGACACTATCTTACCAGCGCAAATGTTGCACAACACCTTTTCCTACTGGCAGGAATTATCGTCCTCGTATACCCGCTCATACTCTACAGCCTAAAAACAAGCATGTCCACCAACACCCCGCCACGATGGCTCATCACGTACACCCTTGTCGTGCTCACTGCCAGCTACATAGTCATGAACACACTCGGCAGGTGGAAAACACACTACCTCCTGTTCCTCTCACCTCTTTTCTTTCTATGGCTGTCTCACGGAATTATCAAGAACAAAGCTCTGGGAAGCATCTGCCTCGCAGGCATCCTCCTGCTTTCCGTACCCCCAGTCGTTTCTTTGTACACCACATACTATTACCCCCCATGGCACGAAGCAGCAGCAATTATAACCGAACAATCCCGCCCCACAGACGCGCTTATCACCACCAACCAACCACAAGAAGTCCTGCACCACATCACCACTCCGCTTAAGCATTACCAAACCGAGGAACTCTTCACTATTGATGGACGCACTCTTGCGGACGTTCTTCAAGAGCACGACCGCGCATGGCTTGTCTTTTTCCGCAACAACGACAACCAACACTGGAAGTGGAAGAAGCAATTAGAACAACTCAACGCGACCGTTTTGTATGAAACCAATTTTAACAACGCCACCAGCTATTACAACACAGGCCTCGAACTCTACCTGGTGAGTGCATGAACATAGCGATCAACACTTTAGGTCCAAGCAAAGTAAAAGCAGGAGTGGGAAATTACGTCTGCCACGTTGTTCACCAACTGGCACTTCTTGACAAAGTAAATACGTACTACATCATCATCAACAAAGACAACATGCACCAGTTCAATGATCTTCCACAGCACTTTCGAACCATCCGCGCCCCAACCCTGACAACAAACAAAACACTCCGCATTCTCTGGGAACAAATCGCGATTCCCTACCTCTGCCACACGCACAACATAGACGTACTCCATTCGCCAGGATTTGTCGCACCCCTCTTCCTGCCCTGCAGGTCAGTTGTCACCATCCACGACATGACGTTTTTCACACACCCAGACGTGCATGAACAATCAAAAATCGCGTACTTCAAACTCATGATTCCGCCCACAGTTCGAAAGGCAGATATAGTCATAGCCGACTCCCACGCAACACACAAAGACATCTGCAGTCTCATCAACGTACCTGAACGCAAGGTACGAACCATTCCCCTTGCCGCGGAAATGAAACAAATCAATGTAGGCGAGGCACGCGACTTCCTCCGCGACACATACGACATCACAAATCCCTTTATTCTTTTCGTCGGCATGATCGAACCACGCAAAAACGTCAAAGGCATCATCGAAGCGTACAGCAGACTGCACACAAGCCACCTTCTTGTTC
>JACQMZ010000091.1 GCA_016203345.1 Candidatus Woesearchaeota archaeon
ACCTTACTGTGAGCGAACGAAGATAGAAGCTAAACACGTACCTATTTTTTAGTGAGTTCAACGAGTGTCACTTCGAGCGTCAGTTTTTTCTCAGCCAGATTGTCTTCCCGCTCTATCGTGATTGCTTCGTCGGAGACGTCCGTGACTTTAAAGAGATGTGGTGCGACAAATGAAGAGTCTTCGCCAGCTATGGGCGTGCTGAAGTTTAGTAGTTGTCCAACGTTTGCCGTGTAATGAATAAAATAGTCGCTTCGTCCGACAGTTACTTTGGCGTCGCCGAGGAAGCTTGTGATGGTAGTATCATTTTTGGGGTTATGACGGACAGTTATCATGCGGTCATACACGGCAAGTACTTTGGATTCCCAGGGAAGCCCCGGCACTTGAATGGTATCGCCTTCTTTGACGAGCGCTTGTACTGCAACTGTTTTGCTGGAATAGTTGAGCACTTGCAGGTTATACGAAAGTGAGCGGTCCCGAACAACGTCATTCACGATCGGCGGTTTGTTAAAGACCTTTTTGAATGCGTCAATCTTGTAAAAGTGGATGCGGGAGATGGGCTGGTTCTTGAACAAGTGTTTGGTTTTGTTGATGAGAACACGTGTGATTGGCTCGCTTGGATTGATTGTGACTATTTTTTGGTCTCCAGGGAGCATTCCGATGATGGCCTCGTCAAATCCTTTGACTTTTTGCGATTTGCCGAGTTTGAACTGGAACGGGCCTTGTGAGTACGTTTTCAGGCCGGCTTTCTTGGCTATGTCGCCGTTTGCGTCGACGAGGGTTCCATCTTCGAGCTGGAGAACATAGTTGATGCTGACAATGTCGCCTGATTGTGCAGCATTTGGATTTATGACTGGTCCGGGTGGCAGGACGGGTGCGAGTGGTTGGTCTTGCTTGTCAACTGTGGGTATGACGAACAGAAGGGCAAGGAGCGCGAGTCCAATGAGGACAGCAATGCCAACTCCGCGTAGTTTTGGAAGTGGTGTTGCCGGTTGTTGTTTGCGTTTTCCCATTTTAGCCTAATGCGCGCGTGACGTTTGTTACTTCTACATTTAGCACGTGTGGAATTGTTTTAATGGTGTTTTCAAGTGGTTCGGTGTCTCCTTTGGCTTCATCCATTTTGAAACTTACTTTGACTGCCTTGAGGCCGAATCCGATTGGTTCTTCTTCTGTGTGGAAAATCTTGCCGCCGAATTCTTCGATTTTCTTTGTTGCCTCGGCAAGAACTTTCTTGAGGTCTGTGTCAGGGCCTTCTGGCATGATCTTGAACGTGACTTCAACGCGTGCCATGTTAGTTGGGACCTTCAAAATGGCATTGTGGGCAGATGTAGTGCGTGGCTGTTTTTCGGCAATGCGCGCAACGGACTACTTCTGTTTGCCCGCAACGGGGGCATTTGAAGCGCGCGGCGCCTGTCACGTTGACGATGGATGCCTTGCATGATACACACGTAAGTGTCATACGGTGAAGTCACGATGGCGGGTTTTTAAATGTTGTGCATCAAGATTTCCGAACTCGCTGCGCTCGTTCAGGAAATCTTGGGATGGGCTATGCATGTTCTGTATTTCTTTAGTGCTGCCCTTACAGCTTCATGAACAGGAGGCAGTGTGATTCCTTCTGCCTCGAGCTTTTTTGTAGAAAGCACGCAATTTGACCGTTGGGCGGCTGTTTGCTTGTGCAGTTCTTCCACAGAGAATAATGTATATTTGTATGAGGGATCCACTTCCTGTTTGTAGATGCCAAGAATTTCTTGATGTGTAATAGCACCAGGATTGACTAGATTGTAAAGTCCAGTTGCCTTCTTATCGATAAGTTTGAGAACTGCTGGAATGAAGTCTTCCATCACGCTGATGCTGTTGGGCACGGAAATAACTTTGGCATAACTGGTTATCTTGGTCACAAAGTTTCGCTGGCCTGGAATGCCGTCCAGAGGCATCCGCAACCGTACTTGAAGTACTGGCAAGAGAGTTAATGCTTGTTCGCTGGCTGTTTTCGTGCATGAGTAATAACTGTCGAAAAAGTTTGGTGGATCAGATTCTGAGTATCCTTTGCCATCGTTGTCTCCGGAGTAAACGCACCCTGAGCCTACGTGCACAAAGAAAATGTTTCTTGCCATGCACGCATGCGCGAGTACTTGGGGTCCGAGAACGTTAGACTGCCACGTTTCGTGTTGGTGTGTTTCGCACCAGTCAACGTTTGGCCGTCCTGTTTTGCCAGCGCAATTGATGACGACGTCGGGAGTATGAGCTTCAAGCTCTCGCGCAACAGCCGCCCCATCAGTGATGTCTGTTTTCGTAATGACTGCGTGTGGCAACGCGTCTTTGAACTTTCCTGCCACATAGCCCGCGCCAAAGATGAGGATGTTGTCCATGACCCACAATCTCTGTGGGACGTATTTAAATGTGATGAACGGATTGCGAATTCTCACGCACCTTTTTAAGGAGATACTTCACGCTGCCATTATGGTTACGCGCTTTGCGGTGTTTGGAGATGTTCATGGCCACCAGAATGTGATGTATGACAAGGCGCGCGAATGGATGGAGAAGTTTGGCGAGTCGTTGGATGCGATCCTTCAAGTTGGGGATTTTGAGACTATCATGCGCCCTGAACACTTTGAACATTATTATGCACCTGCCAAATATCATCATATCAGCGATTTGCGCGAATATGCAGAAGGAGTGCGAAATCCTTGTGCGCTGACTGTGTTTACTGGAGGAAATCATGAAGCGTGGAGTGTTTTGGCGGAAAATAAGAACGGTGGTTTTGTGTGCCCCCGCATCTATTATCTTGGCCTCGCCGGAACACTTGACATCAACGGTATAACTATAGCTGGGTTGACTGGAATTTTTTCTCGCAAATGGTATAACGCGGTTCGCGGGGATCACCCTTCGTATGATTGGAAGTATTATCGACGTGAAGATGTGGAAAAATTACGCGATGTCAGTGCTGATATTTTGCTTTTGCACGAGTGGCCGCAGCCGGTGGATGATTCGTTTCGTGTATTGCGAGAACAAAATGTGCCTGCACCGGTAAGGGCTGGTACACCAACTCCAGCGTATCAATTAGTAAAGGGTATGCAGCCGAGGTTTGTGTTCGCAGGCCACCTGCACAAGGCGTCCATGCATGCGAGAATAAATGGGACACGGTTTGTTGGTTTGAGACAGGTTATGCAGCCCGACGGGTTCATGCACGTGCTTGAGATCACCTGATAATCTCATGATCCAAGAGCACGACATCGATCATTCCAATATTCCTGCCGACTTTTCGTTCTAATTTTTCCAATAACACCTTCCTGTTAGCGAGAAACTTCGCATACATCGGGTCGTCTTTGAAGATTGCGAAATTGACCCATCGTCCACGGACTCCTCCCACAACACTTCCGGAGAGCCGTTGCCAAATGGTTTCCAGTATCTTGCTGCCGCCCAAACCCTCAGGGTATTTTTCTCCAAGCCGGTAAGATCCAATTTCAGTGGTGGGAGTTGGTGGTTTGATGCTGTTGTACACATCTTCGCTTGTGATGACAATGTCGATGTCAGACATGACCTTTTTCTGATCAAGTTGAAGGGTGATTTCACGATCAATAACTTCCCTGTAATCTTTGGGCAGATCGTAATCACTCGGCTTTGGTATGTTCTGTACCCATTTGTAGTCGGAAAATCCCCGCGCAAGACTGCCACTGAGTATCACCGTCACCGGACGCGTCCGAATGCCAACATCATGAAATGTTTTTCGGAGAATTCCCCTGATTTTGAACTTCTCATGCCACGAAAGTTTGCGTCCCACGAACCACGACTGTTTTAAGACGTCAAAAAGGTAGTCTGATATGCTGAGAATGAGCAGGCACAGTTCTCTGGCGGTCAGAATGTTGGGATTGGTATCTGCGAGGAATTTCTGGCATTTTCTGATGATGTCTTGCGTGAGCGTGACGAACACGGCATAATATCCTGCTTTTAAGACAGGTATCATGTAGAAGTCAACAGTTATGACTTCTTTTAAGAACTCTTGACAAAGACGCATTTTTTTCTCGTATGGTATGTTGGCATTGTCTATGATGCGGATGACTGCCTTTGTCCGCAGCATCAGCTCCGAAATTTTGTCAAGGGATTTGGTAACAGTAGTGGTCAAAGTTGCAGCAGCAGGCATCCGTTTGGAATTGTTCAAGATGCATAAAAATCTATCTGCGTCGAAAGAGAAACCTATTTAAAACAGGTAAATTCCTATGCGGACATGGTGAAAGTTACGCTTCCAGATGGTTCAGTTAAGGACTTCAAGGCAGGCGTTTCTCCGAAAGAGATTGCAGAATCTATTGGCAAGCGGCTTGCATCTGATGCGCTTGCTGCCAAGGTTGATGGCAGGCTTGTTGATTTGTTTTTTCCGATAACTAAGGATGCGAAGTTTGAGGTGTTGACGTGGTCGCATCCTGATGGGAAGAAGGTGTTCTGGCATTCTGCTGCGCATGTGCTGGCGCACGCGATCAAGAACTTGTATCCGAAGGCAAAGAACACTATTGGTCCGGCGACTGAAGATGGGTTTTTTTACGATTTTGACGATCTGCCAATCAAGGAAGATGATTTTCCGAAGATTGAGGAAGAGATGATGAGGATTGCCAAAAGTGGCTTGCAGACTAAGCGGTTTGTTTGGACTCTTGGCGACGTGAAGAAGAATTTGGGAAAGAACCCATACAAGGTAGAGCTTGCGGCAGATTTTGCAAAGCAAGGGTGGGAGTTGACTGCTTACAGTCAGGGTGATGATTTTGTTGATTTGTGCGAGGGACCACATGTGCCCTCAACAGCCAGCATTAAAGCGGTAAAGCTGACAAAACTCGCTGGCGCGTACTGGAGGGGAGACCAGAAAAACAAGCAGCTGACAAGGATTTACGGCGTTGCGTTTCCGTCAGACAAGGAGTTGAAGGAATACGTCGCGTTGCATAAGGAAATGGAAAAACGGGATCACCGGAAGATCGGCCGTGAGATGGACTTGTTCACGTTTTCCGATCTTGTGGGAAGCGGCCTGCCATTGTTCACTCCCAAAGGTACGATTATTCGAGATGAGCTGGCTGGCTTGTCAGAGTCTCTTCAGAAGGAGCATGGCTTTCAAAGGGTATGGATTCCGCACATTGCCAAGACTGATTTGTACAAAAAGTCTGGCCATTGGGACAAGTTTGGCAAGGAATTGTTCCTTGTGCAAAGTCAGGAAACGAGCGATCAGTTTGTTATGAAGCCGATGAACTGTCCTCATCATGCGCAGATTTACGCGTCGCGCGCGAGGAGTTACCGTGACTTGCCATTGAGGTATTTTGAAACGACAACCATTTATCGTGATGAGAAGAGCGGCGAGTTGACTGGCTTGTCGCGTGTCCGTTCTCCTACGCAGGATGATGCGCATATTTTTTGCCGTGCTGACCAGATTGAGCAGGAGTTTGAAAACATCATGAACATGATTAAGAAGTTGTATGCTGTGCTGGGTATGTCGTTCAAGTGCCGCTTGTCGTTCCGCGATCCGAAGACGCCTGCGAAATATCTTGGGGAATCAAAGCAGTGGGATGATGCAGAAAAGATTCTTGAGCGCGTGGCAAAGAAGCTGAAGCTGGATTACGCTGTGGTAGAAGGCGAGGCGGCGTTTTACGGCCCAAAAATTGATGTCATGGTGCTCGATGCGCTTGGCAGGCAGTGGCAGTGCGCAACTGAACAGCTTGACTTTGTCCAGCCAGCCAGGTTTGGTTTGGCGTATGTCGACGCTGACAACAAGGAAAAAACTCCTGTCATGATTCACAAGGCGTTGCTGGGCTCGATTGAACGCTTCATGTCTGTTTACATCGAGCACACTGCAGGTCATTTCCCGCTCTGGTTGTCGCCTGAACAAGTGCGCGTTCTTACCGTGTCCAACAGGTTTGACGAGTATGCCTCGCAAGTCAATTCCGCATTGCGCGCAGAAGGAATACGGGTGGAATTTGACACGTCTGCGGAAACGTTGAACAAGAAAATCAGGGAAGCGGAGCTTGCACACGTTAACTATATTCTTGTCATTGGCGACAAAGAAGTGCAGTCAAAGACAGTCAATGTGCGCACGCGGGACAATAAGATACTTGGACAAGTAACCGTTGATACGTTTCTTCAGAAATTGAATAAGGAGATTGTGAAAAAAAATAATGCTCACCCTGAAAATCCTGAGTGAGCACGCGAGCTTAAAAACGAAACAATCCACCTTCGGTGAGATGTTGAGTTTTTAGCGAGCGTGCCAGTTACTTTGTCTCTAGGATCGAACTCGGATTTTCAGCTGTGCATCGGACATCCTGCGCACGCTTTCCTCTTCATACAACATCCCAAGCTGAGTACAAGGAGCGAGCCTGAATACCACAACCATATTTGTGGGTTCATGCCTCCTGCAGTCCATTGAAGCAGAACAGCATGGATCAGCAGCATTGCTCCTGCGCCAAGGACTGCGCATGACACAACCAGCCATGCGATGTTTGTTGCTCCGCATTCGCATTTCATTTTTGCCATAAGATCACCTCTCTTCACTCTATTCTTCAACCCATCTTTTAGTATATAAATGTTGACGCAAACATGGTGTGTCGGCGGAGGATTGCCGTAACAATGAAATAAGGGGCTCCAG
>JACQMZ010000092.1 GCA_016203345.1 Candidatus Woesearchaeota archaeon
ACTGCAAGATTATGCGTGTCTGCCAGCTTGGACAACACGTGCATGTGCTTGTTAATCTTTTGCTGACGATCAGCAAGCGTGCCCCTGCCAACAAACTCTGCACGGAAATGGCTCGTGAGCGAGTCCATGATCACAAGTCTGACCTGCAGGCCTTGCTTCTTAATCAAGTCATCGATCTTTTCAGCCAACAGCATCTGATGATCAGAGTTGAACGCACGTGCCACCTTGATATTGCGCAACGCTTCGTCAGGGTCCACACCAATGCCTTTCGCGATCTGGATTATACGTTCTGGACGGAACGTGCCCTCGGTGTCAATAAACACTGCCACGCCACTACACCCGCCCTTTTCTTTGGGCAACTGGCATCGCACGGCCAATGCGTGAGCGATCTGGCTCTTGCCAGAACCATACTGGCCATATGCCTCAGAAACTGCGCCTGTTTCAAACCCACCACCCAGAAGCTTATCTAACTCAGCACTTCCTGTGGTGATTTTCAAAACACGTTGACGCTTGGCAAGCAGTTCTTCACCACTTGCAAATTCCATTTCAATGTTCGCGCGTGCGATCGCAATCACTTTCTTGGCCGTCGCCTCGCTCATCTCAGTCGCACCCACAAGTTCGCCAGGTGTCGCGACAGCTATGGACATCAAATCGTTAAAACCCGCAACTGCAAGCTTTTCAATGGTTGCAGGACCAATGCCAGGCAGGTCTTTGACAGAGTATACTTTTTTGACTTCAACATGTATTTCATCAGGTGATTCCATTTCTTGTTCCATTGTTCATCCTCCTTTTATAACTCTTCTTGTACTGAAAAACAAAATTAAAAAATGAAAATCAAATCATTACCTCCTGTGCGTCAGCACCACCACTCATCACAAGGTATTTGTATGCCTCTGCAAGCACCAACGCCGCTCTTGGCAGGTCATTCGCTCGCAAGGAACTTGTGTTCTGCCACGTGCCTTCCTTGTTTTTGTAGCCGCGTTCCAAGCTGACAGTACAGTAGCTGTCCTGCTTGCCATCCTTCAGAGTCGAGTTTCGCCAGACGCTTGCCGCGACTGCTCCTGCCCTGAACTTCTTTTCTGGTCCTTTTTTTCCTGTTTCCATGTTTTCACCTCTTGGTGTTCCCTTTTTGTTTCAACTCTTTGCACACTGTTTCGTGCGGAGAGGAGGTGTTGTTTCCAACAAACACATCAATGGCACGTCTGCTTAAATACGCCACGAGCGAGGATGTCGTGTCCAGTGAAAATTCCGAGTTCGCTCGCCTGCGGCTCGCTCACTCAGGAATTTTCAGTTTAAATGAAATTGTAGCATTCTGGGCTCATATCAGCATGATCACAATACTTAGTATTACCCCTGCAAACAACACGCTTTCCCAGATCGTTCCCACTTCAATAAAGCCCATCACGCGAAACTGGCTGACTGGGTACAAGTAATTCACTCCGAGTTTTGTGAAGCTGTCCGACAAGAGATGAGACAAGTAGCCGATGGCCAATGCCTGCGCCACAAGAATAAATTCATAATAGTACCCAATGCCAAGGATGATCAACGGCGGAAAAATACTGTGAAAGAATCCGCGATGCCTGAAAAAGGTGGCAACCAGTTTTGTCACAGGCAATAACCGGTTGATTTTCGAACCCTTGTGGTCAACATCTGGCAACAAGCTCCCAAACACCACCAACACCACAAAAACAACCTTTTGATCTGACGCCAACACAGGCGCAGCTATCAAGGCAACCAAAAGACCAATAGCCATGTGCGTACGACCCATCATATCAGTTTTCCGAACTCCGCGCTGCGCGCGTCGTTCAGGAAATCTGTGAAATATAAAAGAATGATTGTGTAGATACACCTGAAAGTATTGGTACGCGTAGTGTTGGACACGTCCAACCCATTTGCTGAGTGAGCGCAGCGAACTCGCAAATGGGCCCGCCCAGATTCGAACTGGGGACCTTCTACCTGTGAAGCAGACGTCATAACCGCTAGACCACGGGCCCGGATGGAACAGAGAGACGTGATGCGGTTAAAAAGGTTGCTTTGTATATCCAGTAGTTATTTAACTCGCGTCGCAGTCTTCACCGGTATGACCAATGAATATGCAGTGTGGACAGTGAGTTATAGGTTTGATGTTCCCGGCGAGGGGGTGCATTCAAAACAGACTGAACGCTACGTGGTTGCCGCCCGCTCATCTGAGGAGGCAAAACAAAAGGCAGATCGTTTTTTCACAAACATTCCTGCATATAGAGATTTGCAGCTGTCTTTGGACCAAGTGGCCAGCCGGGTAACGTTGGCGCGGTCGAAAGCCATAAAATTCCCTGCGCTTATCCCAAGCGATGCGAAGAACTTTCAACTCCACGCACACGTGTCATCCGACGGAAAATCGCTTGAATTTCGTGTAATGAAGAAGTAAATTCACATCACATGCCCGTGCCAAAGCTCGTGTCCAAGTGTTCCGATTCGGGGTTCGAGCTTGAACGCGTGCATGAATGTGCGCAAATCGTCTGTTTTGCCTATGATGACCAGCTCGTCTCCTTTGTCAATGGAGTGAGTGGTTTCTGGTATGATAATGCTGGTTCCGTCGCGTCTGATGGCAAGCACAACAATCTTGTGCGTTCGCCGCAGATTAAGATCATGGAGGCTTTTATCGAAGAATTCTTTCGGCGCCTGAACTTCATACACCATGTAGTCTGGAGATGCCTCGATGAATTGCAAAATGTCTGAGCTTACCAACTGGTTAGCGAGACGGATGGCAGAATCGCGTTCAGGGTACACGATGCGGTCAGCGCCTATTTTTTCAAGAATGCGCGCCTGTTCGTAATGGTTTGCTTTTGCAATAATGTACTTAGCACCAAGCTCTTTCAAATTCAGTGTGGTGATCAAACTGGCACTGATGCGTTCTCCCATAGCGACGATAACAACATCACAGCTCAGCACGCCTGCCTGCTTCAATACTTCCTTATCAGTGCTGTCTCCAACATTGGCATGCGTGAGGTATTCCTTGATGGGCTGAATCTTTTCTTCATTCTTATCAATAGCAAGCACTGCGTAGCCAAGCTTGGACAACGCTGTCGCAAGACTTGACCCAAAGCGCCCCAAGCCAATAACTGCAAAACTCTTGACCATGGTATCTGGTATTGGACGTGATTTATTAACCTACTGAGAGCTGTTCTTCAGGCAGCCTTACTGCCGCGTACTTGCGGGCAAACAGCGCTGTCAGCAACACAAGGGGACTGACGCGGCCCACAAACATCACGCCGACAATGACGAGCTTTGAAACTGTCCCAAGTGATGAAGTGATTCCTGTGCTCAAGCCAACAACTCCAAACGCCGACGTGGACTCGAACAAGACTTCCACATACCGCAGCTGCTCGAGGGACGCGATCACAAAACTCGAGCAGAATATGACTGCCAACCCAAGACAGATGATGACGAACGCTCGCTTAACCGTATCTGACGAGACACGACGATTAAAAAATTCCACATCTTGCCTCCCGCGAATCGCTGTCCAGATTGCACCGACCGCCACCGCGAAAGTTGAGGTCTTCACTCCGCCACCTGTTCCTCCTGGCGAAGCACCCACAAACATGAGGAAAGACAAAAAGACAAGACTTGATATGTGCAGGCCAGATATGGGGATTGAGTTAAATCCTGCTGTTCGCGCAGAGACTGACTGAAACAAAGCAGCCATGACTTTGCCGCCAAGGCTCAGCGCGCCGAGCGTGTCCGGATTGGAGTACTCTACAGTGAACAGCACAAGCGCGCCTGCGACAATGAGCGCACAGGACGTGGTGAGAACTATTTTAGTCTGAACGCTTGCCTGCCGATGTTCACGCTTCACCCAAGCGATCACATCATTCATTACCGCAAACCCAATTCCTCCAAAAAAGATGAGAATCATGATTACTGCGAGAATAAGCGGGTGCTGGTCAGTCATGCTCTGGCCCTTACCAAATAAATCAAAACCTGCATTGTTAAATGCACTTATGCTGTGAAACAAGCCTAATCCCGCAGATCGAATGACCCCCTGCGAAGGAACAAACAGGACAAACAAGAGGAGCGCGCCGACGACTTCAAAAACACACACTGTCCACCACACTCGTTTCGCAAATGAAAGCAAATCGCTGAGGTTGAACAAGTTAAGTTGTTCCTTCAACAACATGCTGGAACGCAAGCCTAACTGTCCTGCTGCCGCGAACCCAATCGACATGACTGTCATGTACCCCAGCCCGCCCAACTGAACCAGGAGGAGAATCACGACATGCCCAAACGTGCTCCAATACGCGCCTGTATCTTTGACGGTAAGACCTGTCACTGTTGTTGCAGACGTTGCAGTGAATAACGCGTCAAGAAACGCTGTCCTTTCCCCGGTTACCATGGCAATAGGTAGCATTAGCGCACCCGCGCCTATAAGGATGCTTGCGGCAAAACTGCAGATGATCATCACAAACGGGTTTATGAACCTCATACGGCAAGAAAAAGGAAGCGTAACTATTAAATATGCAGTATGGGAAAAGGGCTTCATGGCGATCGCAGATGTTGTGAAGCGTGTAAAAGGGACTGTGCTGAATGACGAGCGCGCTGATCAGGTGATTGTTGACGTTTTCAAAGAAATATTCACCCACTTCCGCACTATTATTTTTTCCATCCGGGAACACAAGAACGTCATCACACTTGCGAACGTCAAAAAGCCAAATTACCAGACCCAGTTGTTGGGATTGTTGGCTGCAGTGAATACTATGATTAACGATCTTAAAAACGTTGATACGCTCAATGACAAATCACTCAAGTGGCTGTGCGCAGTGTGCGCGCGACTGCGGTTGAGTGTTCAAGAATTTAAAAAGCAACTACTGAAGCCTGCCGAGGAGAATCTCCTCGTGCATTACAGGCTTGTGTACAACTCATTTAAAGAAACTATCGTCGACAGGCTCATTGAAGAAATTGACGATGCTGGCAAAACAACTTCTTTGCAGAAAGAAATCAAGAAAACTCTTGAGATTACCGTATAACCACCACGTATATAAACAGATGTTTCTCCCGGTCGCCTGTGGGGGATATAAACGATAAAGTACATGGCGAGCTACAGGCCATGGCGAACGAATTCAAAGCGTGGGATAGGTATCAGAGGGATGTCATGAATAAAGACGCAAACCGCAGGCTTGAATTCACGGTCACGAGTTTCTCATATCAAACCTGCCAGCTTGATTGTACTGCTATACGCGAGCGTGATTCCAATGTGCGCGTCTGTGATACAGGCATCCTTGACTATTCCAGGTTTTATACACCATACGCGTGTCCTAAAGATAACATTTATCAGAACCCTCGGCAGGGGTTGATTCTCGCAGTCCCTGAAGACCGCGTGCGAGCTGTCTGGCGTGCGCTAAAAAACATCATCGCCATGGAGGAGACCGAAAACCGCACAGTCAGCATCACAGGTCTCGCGTATTTTAACGGATTTTACCGCCCAAACCGCCGCGGCAGGAAAGTAGACAGTGCGCGCCTCATAGCAAAGCGAATCAGAACATATTGCACGCACGACAACCACAACGGGTCGCCTGAATTCCTTGCATTATTTGAGCCGTGATTTCGCAAACTGTACTGCTGCCACTGCTGTTGAAATTCTCTGTCTCGACGACCATGAGAAAATGTATGACAAATTTTTAGGAATCACCTTCAAATACGCCTCA
Source organism: Candidatus Woesearchaeota archaeon (assembly GCA_016203345.1). Taxonomy (GTDB): domain Archaea; phylum Nanobdellota; class Nanobdellia; order Woesearchaeales; family ARS49; genus JACQIC01. The sequence continues at coordinate 5,682 of JACQMZ010000092.1, forward strand.
ACTACTGGCCAGGAAAACCTTTTCCCTTTCTCCCGCGCCATATACTCATGCGCCGCAGCGATGAGTCCGCCAGCATTGATGACAAAGTCAGGCGCGTACAGAATGTTGCTTTTTCTGAGAACATTTCCCATAGCCACGTTCGACAACTGATTATTCGCAGGCCCTGCAATAATCTTACAGGACAGTCTCGGGATGGTCTCAGGATTAATCACGCCACCGATAGCGGCAGGACAAAAAACATCTGACTGGACATCATAAATATCGTCTGGCTCCACTCTTTCTGCACCATATTTTTGCAACGTGCGCGTGCTTGACCTGCGCCTGCTCGTCGTGACAACTTCAGCGCCTGCGTCAATCAGCATTTTGCCCAAAGGCGTTCCCACTTTGCCGCACCCCTGCAGTGCAACCCGCAAACCGCGAACTGACTTCTGCCGAAGCCGGACTTTTACGCACACGCTAATGCCTGCAAACACTCCCTTTGCGGTTGCAATACTGGGATCGCCGCACCCTCCGAGCCGTCGAGACGTGCCAACAACATTTGGATTTGACACCAGCCGCTTAATTTTAGAGAGAACATAATCCATGTCATTCACCGTCACCCCCAAGTCTTCACCGGTGATGTATCTCCCGGCAAACGACACCAGCGACTTGCTGCAAACATCAAGATTTTTTTTCCCATCTATCCAACCAACTGCCTTGCCTCCTCCAAACGGAAGTTCCACAGCCGCGCTTTTGTATGTCATAGCTTGTGATAATCGCAACACGTCTTGCAGAGCATCTGTTTCTGTTTTGTAATCATAGAGCCTGAACCCCCCAAGCGCAGGGCCGCGACGTGTGCTGTGAACAGCGAAGATCAACCGAGCGCCATACTCCTGCACAAACGTGACACTCGCGTGACTGGACTTGCGAAACTCCTGTTCCACCTGCCTGACGGACGGCAACGACGGAACCGCAGAAGAAAACCCGCGCACGAAATCAAGACGAGGAATGCCTTTTGATTGCATGAATGAAAAGATGTCCACATGGCATCGCAAGACTTTCCATATAATAAGCTTCCTCCCTGAATTTTGCTGAGTGAGCGAAGCGAACTCGCAAAATTCAATCGTCAAACAACTTTTTGTAATTCAAGAGGATGGAGTTCGCTGTCTCTTCAACAGTAAAACCCTTGAGCTCAGCTATTTTTTTGACAGTATTGGCCACATTCGCAGGCTCATTCCGCACACCCACCACGCCAGACAGCCAGGGCGCGTCGGTTTCTGTCAATAAATTGGAGATTGACGCTTCTTTTACCACTGTTTCAAAATGCTGCAAGCGCTGGATGACAGGGGGAATGGAGAAATAAAAACCCAAGTCGATCGCTTTCTTGATGAGCTTTTTGTTGCCTTCGAAACAATGCAAATCCACACGACGCAACGTGGAAGACTCCAGCAGAGCAAGGCAGTCTGCTTCGCCCCGTCTTGAGTGCACAACAAGCGGCTTCTTGATCTTCTCGCACAATTCAATCACGCGCACAAAATTCTTCTTTTGCTCATCTGCCCTCTTTTTTGGCTCGTCCCACTTGTAATCCAAACCTGCTTCACCCACGGCAACAATGAGGTCTTTGTTTTTTCTTATAAACTCCAGCTCGTCGTCCAGCACAAAATTAGACGTGTGCGACAACCCCATCTCATCTGGAGAAAACAGTTGGATATTCAGCGCGTCGATGGGGTACACTCCCAGACTGCAACGCACAACATCAGGATGTTTTTTCGCCAGCGCCAGCACTTCCCGATTAGTCGCAGGATTCACCCCTGCGCAGATCATGCGAACAACGCCTGCCTGCCGCGCCCGGTCAATCACAGCATCCAAATCAGGGTCAAATTGCTTGTGGTTCAAGTGACAGTGCACGTCAACGAATTTCATTTCAAATTTCCGAATTCGGCACTATCATGCCTCATTCAGGAAATGTGTGGTGAGCGTGTTTATAAAAATACTTCTTTACTTGCCCATTCAGCCGGGTGTTTTCACCGCAGCCCAAATAATCGGCAGTGCTATGGTCGCATCACAGTACACATCAACAAACTCTGCGTCAGAATTCATTTTTCCCCAGCTGATTCCTTCCCTTAATTCTGCGCCTGAACTGCCTCCCCACTCAGGGCGGTCTGTAGTTATTTGCACTCCGTAACTGGCTTGCTTGGAGAACTGCATGGCTTGCTGGCAAAAGTTTTTTGGCACCCCGCCGCCAACATAAAACACGCCGTTTTTCTTGCTGTCCCACGCGATTGCATTGATCTCTTTCAGATCGTCAAATGCAGGGATGTCTAGCCGTTTCCCGCCTGCAAGCCTGCCCCAGATCATTAAGCCCAGTCCAGAATCGGTCAGTGCAGGACAAAAGACAGGAATCTTCAAGTCATAACAAATGCGAAGTATGCTTGCTGGCTCTTTAGGCAATAGGCTCCCCATGATGTGCAACAATTCGCGAATGGATTTAGCGGCAGCAAGCGCGTCCCAGTGCTTGACAAAAAAATCCTCCAGCCCTTCGTACACCGTGTTTGGCATATAACTGTCGTACATGCGGTCCAAACCCTGCTTGTGCAGTTCTGAATCGCTCACATTCGCAGAACCTTGATAGTGCCGATAACCCAACGCTTCCACCGTATCATGCGTCAGCGTTGCTCCAGTCGTTACAAAAACGCCAATACGCCCTGTCAACAGAATATCATGAATAATTTCCTTCATGCCACCTGGCACCATTGCGCCAGCCTGTCCGAAAAAAATCGTGCAGTCCTTATCGGCAAACATCTTATGAAGAATATCAGCGCCACGCGCAATCCTCCCTGCACCCATCACGCCTGACGAAGACATTTGCTGCACCAACTCTTTTACGGACATTCCCGGCGCCACTTTAACATGAGAGATAGGCTTCATACCTCTCACAGAAAGGGCACCTTTTTAAATACCTCGCCTTAAATCCTGTAAATTTCAATTGCCAGAAACAAACCGTACAGCGCAAAAAACATTATGCCGTGCTTCCACGTCACGTACTTTCCCCTCATCAAAAGCATGACACAACTTACTCCTGCGGCAAGAAAAATCAAGGCATTTCTCACAAGCGACACGTTGATCTGAATCGGCTGGATTAATGACATCAGTCCAAAAAACAAAAGCAGTTCTATGATAAGACTGCCCAACAAATCCCCCAAACCCATACCGCCGTGCTTCTTGAACACTGACCGCAATTCTATCGCTATGTCTGGAATGGTCGTTCCAATGCCGATGACCGTAAGCGCGATAAAATACGAGGGCATGCCGAAGTACGCGGCCAGGTTCACGCTGCTCATGACAAGCCATCGTCCAGCCAGCATCAACGCAACAAACGCACCCAAAAAAATAAACGCGTCACGCCACAAAGACTTCAACTGAACACTTTTCTTCAGTTTTCCCAGCGTTCCCTCGATCTGCCACAACCTCCCCAAATACGAGCCAAAAGCCAGCAACAAGACCACGCCATCAGACCTGCTCAGCCACCCGTCCATTGCGAGCAAAAACGGCAGCATCAGCGCAATCCACATAAACAACTTCTGCTTGCTAAACACAGACGGCTCAATCTCGACCTTTCGGCCAATAATCGCTACAAGTCCCAGCGCGAACCCTACATGCACCATGTTCGCTCCGAGAATAGCCCCAAATCCCACACCCTCATTGCCCGCAAGAAAACCAGTGATCGACGAAATGATTTCAGGAGCAGACGCCGCCATTGCAATCACGACCAATCCAATGATCGCGTCGCTCAAGCCCAACTTTCTCGCATAATCAGAAATGCTGTCCACGATCAGGTCTGCGCTCTTGTACAAGATGTACAAACTTGAAATCAGGACAAACCCGTTCACCACAATAGGATCCTTGAGCAAAAAATGAAACATGCCAACTTAATCAGCTACTATTGTATAAAAGAGTTTCCAAAACCGGCTGTGTGTAAGAATTAGTGGTTTTCTTCCCAGAATTTGATTTTTTCAAGTATGTTTTCTACGGTTCCTAAG
>JACQMZ010000093.1 GCA_016203345.1 Candidatus Woesearchaeota archaeon
CGAATTTTGCGAACTCCCTCGCTTGCGCTCAGTCGTTCAGCAAAATTCAATTATTTAATGCAAATTACTACGGGAGCAATTAAACTACGTCAGGCCACCATAGTTAAATGCTTGTCAAAACTCATTTGTGAATTTCCCTGAGTGAGCGCTCAGAGCGCGAACTCGGAAAATTCGTGTTCTCGACAAACCCTGCGATGAGAAAGCGATAACAGAAGCTTAACACGTACCTGCTTCAAAAAAATCTTGGGTCGTCAGAGCGTACCGTCATTTCGACTCGTTCTCGACAAGCGTCCGATGTGTTTTCTCCTGGTGCGGTCTTGTTTTTCTGCACAGCTCGTGGCGGATTGAGCTCCATGGCTTTTCGCATGTTCATATTGCCGCACTTCAGGCAGTTAAAATACACGCCCCATTTGCCTTGGCGACGCTCAAGGTACGATCCGCACGCGCATTTGAATTCCGCAAGAGCTTCCTGTTTGTGAGTCCTGCACACAGGAACTCCTTCGGCATTTCTTGAAAATGCTTGTGCTCCGCAAAAAGGGCACTTGTCTACTTTGGCTTCACCATACCGTTTGGGAATGTACATGGTCTCAAGCATACAACCACTGGTATAAGAGAGTAACGGCGGCTGTGTTGTAAATCCACCATGAGGTATAATTTAATAAATGGAGTAGCAACCCTGAATTGATTATGACAGTTGACCTATGTCTTGAAAATCTCAATCCTTTCGCGCGGGAGGTCTTTTTGGAACGTGCAGAGCGCGAACTCAGGGCACGAGGCGAGGGAAATATTGATGACGTAGCGCACGAATTGTTAGACAAGTACGTGCGTGCTTTCGAAAACGCGGCCACGTGTGTGCATGCCGCCAGAGCGCTCGAGCACAACCCTCCACTTGCAGAGAGATTATATGATTTGTCTGAACGGTTTTTTGAAGAAGGAAAATGCGTAGAAGACGCAGCACGGCTCGCGAGCTTGCGCGGTCAAACTGAAAGGGCGCGCACACTGTATGACCAGGCCATCGCTGATTACAAAGTTTTAGGTTTTTCTGACATTGCAGACAGACTGGTTGCTGAAAGAAGTGCGTTGCCGAAGTGAGAAGAGTCGCAGCACATATGTTTTTATACACGCTCTTCTCTGTGTTATTAAAGAGGTTTCATGAATTACCGTCAAGTGTTTGCATGGGCGAGTTATGATCTTGCGAATACTGCGTTTTCGGCGTTATTTGTCACGTTTTTCTTTCCTTTTTACGTGAAGGAGTTCTTGGGCGGCACGGAGTTTCACATTGGTTTGGTTTTTGGCTTGTCCATGCTTTTTGTGGGTTTTCTCGTGCCATTTTTTGGCGCGTGGAGTGACGCAGTGGGAAAGCGTGTGCCGTTCATTCTCTGCTTTACCGTGTTGTGTTGTGCTGCTTTGGTGGCAGTGGGTTATGTCCCGTTAGGGTATGCGTTGTTGGCTGGCGGTATTGCGAATTTCTTTTATCACGCCGCCCTGACGACGTATAATGCTGTTCTGCCGTCGATTGCTCTGGACAAAAACATGGGGTGGGTGTCTGGGATTGGCATTGGGCTTGGCTATCTGGGTACGTTGCTGAGTTTGCTGATGGCAACTATTCTGCTTGCCAAATATGGGTGGGAATCGCAAGTCGGCGCACAGGCGGTGTTTATGGGCACTGCCGTGTTTTTCTTGTTGTTTGCGGGCATTATGTTTGTTTTTTTGAAGGAACTGCCGTCTCGTGCACGTCTCGTGAATCCTGTCTCAGAGGGTGTTGCCCAGATCAGGAAGACAGTGCGTGAGGTTAGAAAGCATGCGCAATTGTTGTGGTTCATGCTGACCATGTTGTTGTTCGGCGATGGCATGAATGCCGTGATCATTTTTCTTTTCCTGTACGCGCGTTCAGTCATTGGTATGCCGGTGAAGGGTTTCATGGTTGTGTACGCAGTGTTTTCACTGGCGGCGATGGTTGGCGCATTTGGTGCAGGAAAGGCAGTGGACAGGTTTGGGGCAAAGAAGACGTTGCAGTTTGCGGGCGTGCTGTGGATGGCGGTAATAGTGTTGTTGTTGTACGTTAAAAATCTTGAAATGTTTGTCGTGGCAGGAAGCATTGGCGGCATAGCCCTTGGCACAGTGTGGACTGCCATGCGGCCGTTGACTGTTCATTTGAGTCCTCGAAAAAACATTGGACAGTTCTTTGGCTATATGGAATTAACTGACAAGTTCTCAGGCGTTCTGGGCCCTATCGTATTTGGTTACCTTGCCGCGCAGGTGAATTACACTGCTGCCTTGCTTTCCCTGTTGGCCTTCTTCGGTTTGGGAATGTTGGCTCTTCGAAGGGTGGTGATCGCTCATGAGCACGGTTGATGCAAGAAGATTGTTGAAAGGAGTTGCGTTTCCTAAGGAATGGCGGGGAATTCCATCAAAAATCACCTCATCTGTTTGCAAGAGGCTGAGGTTTCCGCTGGCAGTTAAACTGCCTCAGATTCTGCACAAGACTGAACAGAAGGCGGTGCGTGTCGTGTGTGATTGGGAGGATTTGCAGGGACGCTTGAGGGAATTTGACAGGATCGCGAAAAAGCAACGCCTGGGCGCGTATACTGTTCTGTTGCAGGAATTTGTCAAGGGCGCTGAGCTGATTGTTGGGTTGAAGAAGGATGTTACTTTTGGCCACGCAATCATGCTTGGCTTGGGTGGCGTTTATGTTGAAGTCTTCAAGGATGTAACGTTTCGTGTGTGTCCAATCACTCCAAAGGACGCTGAATCCATGATCAGCGAACTCAAGAGCAAAAAAATTCTTGAAGGTGTTCGGGGTCTGCCGAAGGCAAATACGCAGGCATTGATTCGCACTCTTGTTGCAGTGTCAAAAGTCCCCAGTCGGTATCCGAAGGTTTCTGAACTTGACATCAACCCGTTAATGGTAAATGCAAAGGGAGCGTTTGCGATTGATGTAAGAGCAGTGACGAAGTAGTGCAGTACCGTAGTGTTGTGATGTTAATTTTCCTCAACCTGATTTTTCTTTAGTGAGCGCAGCGAACTCAGAAAAATCAAATCTGAATGATCTTTTTCATCTTCGCCACGAATGACACTGCTTCCTTCTTGTACCTGTCGTATTCTGTTCCGGTTATTTTCTGGATTTCGCGGTGCGTGATTTTCTTGCTGAGGTCGTAGAAGAATTTCATGGTTGTAGCGGCGCTTTTGTCGACCAGACCCTTGTGGACTAGGACTTTGGATATGAGGTCAGAGACGTGTTCTGGGCTTGGCGGCATTTCTCCTGCTTTCATGAGCGCGGCGTGGGAGGCGTCTATCACTGCCCAGTACAAGTCAAGGGTGGCTTGCAGCACGTGCCATTCTGAGTTGTTGATCGTAAGTGGTGCGCGGACATAATAGCTCCAGATGCTTTCGCGGGTGGGCCTGATTTTTCCTTGGAACAATAATGATTGAATCGGTTGGAAGAATCCTGCATCGTACAAGGGCACTCCATCGCGGAGGATGTTGACAACCAGTGGGTCTCCTGTGCGTACGTAGTCCCAGAAGCTGGTCAACTTCAGGGTGTTGACGTGGAACCGTTTGCTGATTTTGGCCGCAGTGCGTTCTACTATAATCCGGTAGGTGGTGATGAGTTCTGGAGAGAGAACGCGGACAACGTCGTCTATGATGAGGAGGACGTCAATATCGCGCTCATAGATTTGCTCTTTCGCAGTAGGGCGTGCGGTGCTGCCGAACAGCACGACTGCTTTGAGGAACTCGCCAAGCTCTTTCTTGATGGCATCGCAGAAACCGCCTGCGAGCTTGTAATCGTCTGCTGAATAATTGGGCACAGCAAATTGCGGCCGTTCCTTAATCTCAAACTCCATGCTGTTCTGCTGTCAACATTTCACCTTTTAATGATTTGTCACTCTTCACAAATAGTATATGATGGGCAAAGGACAAGCCTTTTATATAAGCTATAACTTATAACTGTCATGACTGCAACCACAACTATCCAGATTACGGAAGATGTATTGGAAATATTGAAACAGGTAAGGGAAGAACAAGGTGTGCAGTCCTACAATGCCGCACTTCGTAAAATATTGTCGTCACACCAGGATTCACTGGCAGGATTTCTGGGTCCAAAAATGTCCATGAAAGAAATCTTGCGGGATTTGCGTGATGAAGAGGACTAGTGGCAGATTTTCTCGTTGACAGTTCAGCGTGGATTGCGTATTTGTATGGGCCAGATAAAGAAGCAAAGAGCATCCTTGATGGCGATTCTGTCGTCGTGCTGTCTGTGATTTCACTCTTTGAGGTGAGAAGAACGTTGGTTCGCAGAGGAGTGAGAAGTATGGATGTGGAGAAGGCACTGAGCTTCATGCGTCGCAGGGGCATTGTCGTTGACGTTAATCGCGTAATCGCAGAGGCCGCGGCGGATATATCTTTCAAGCATCGCTTGTCTACAGCTGATGCGCTCATCTACGCAACAGCACAGGAGAAACAGGCAGAGCTTCTTACTGGCGACGAAGATTTCGCGAAGTTAAAGAATGTGCGTCTTCTGAAATGATTAGTCTTTCCGTTCAATGATGTTTTTTATTCACTGCCCGTCAGCCTTATAAATTCAGGTCGCAGGATGGAATGCGGCGAATCGATGGATCCGGAGGGTATTTGGTTAACAAACCAGTGTACGATGTTCTTTGGAGTAGAGAAAATGTCGTCAACAGAAATCCATGAGTGAGCCGACGAAGTCGGCGAACTCTGGATTTCTGATTAACAAGCTTTAAATATGAGCCGTCCGCATCAGGAACAAGGTGGTGGCATGAAATTTGAGGAAGCAGTGGAGAGGAATTTTCTCGAATTCGGTAAACTCATTCGAGAAAAGTCTGAATTTAAGAAATTCTGGGAAGTATTGGTTGAAAAAGCAAAGGATTTTGGACCTATCGACAAAGTCGTGAAAAACGCGCCTGCTGAAGTTACTGTGGGCGAAGCGTTGGGCAGGGCGTACCAAGCGCGTGGCAGCACTGCAGCATCGTATAAATTCGAGTCTTCGCCGTACAAGCAGTCGACACGCGCGAAAAGCGCGTACGCGAAGGACGAAGGTGCATCAGGAGATCAGATGAAAGTACCAGTGCACTCTGCGGTCATAGTGAATGAAATTGAGACTATGCAGGCAGGGCAGAATGAGCAATTGCGCGCACGACAAAAGAACGAGTATGGGGCACATGTGATGGTGGGTTCTGAATCATTGGAAGAAAAGGAAAAATCATACTGGTTCAAGATGACGCATAAGGTGTTGAAGGAACTGATTTACGCCACTGGGAGCAGGGCAGTTTGGTTTGTGGATAATTGAGTATGAAGACACTTGCCTGTGAAAAAGACCTTCTACCGTATTTACCATCCCATCGGGAAGATGGTTTCCCGATTGAGTTCACGTTCAGCAACGTGGCTCATGTTCCTTTCATCTATGCGGGCCCGTTGTCCAAACTAGGGAGTTTCAATTACCCAGTACTGGCGTTAGCATCCGGTTCCCTTGCTATTCCCTGCGACCGGGTGGTGTATTTTGGGAATCATCAGGTTTTGCCTTGCAAAAACTACTGCATGCATGACATCCTGCAAGAAGGGATACAAGAGATGTGCGATGCGGTCATGTCTGCAGTGCGGGCATATCCTGATGTTCTTGGGGTCATTTCCTTGTCTGTGCTGGACGCGTCGGCGTGCCCATCATCTCCTCATGGGGGAATGTCCATGCGTGAGCTCCTGTACTGCATCCGCCGATTGCGCATGGTGAAGTCGATCACAAATTGGGCAGTAGTTGATGCTGAAAACAATCCCAAACTTGCTGCTAAGATAGTGTCTGAATTGCTCTAGGACTTTTGTGCAAGGTCATACAAGGCAGACGCTAAACGCACCAATTCTTGATACAGTGGTGCGTCTCGACGACGGAAAGCCAGTTGTGGTACAAGTTCCTGACACAGAACGAAAACCACTCTGCCTTGACTACAACTGGTTTCTGAGAATACAACGTCCGACAACAATCATTACAGAAGATGGTAGGGTATTCCACGACATGCAATTGTTGAAGGCAGGCGACGGGTTGAACGATCAACGACTAAAACATTTTCTGCGTACAGTCGCTGAACAGTACGGCAATGGTGGATTTCAACGCGTTTACGAAAGACGAAAACTTGAGAACGAAACGTAGCTGCACTAAAAAAACCAAGATTTATAAACTCCTCGTCCTCATTATTGTTCATGGGTCGCATAAAGACGCAAATGATTAAGCGCTTGACATTTCAGTTGATCAAGCGCCACAAGGATGAGTTTAAGGAAGGTTTCGAGGACAATAAGCCTATTGTGGCAAAGTTTTTGTCCAGAACAAATAAGAAGATTCGCAACACTACTGCTGGGTATGTGACTCGCTTGATGAAGGCAAAGGAAGAATTGTACATTTAATGATTTTCTCGAGTTCGGTCGGCTGATGCCTCACTCACACGAGAAAATCAGGTTTATTCTGGTGAATTTTTAATGTCGTTAATGATGATTTCTGCGGCGTGTTGGAAGTTTTCTGCCCAAAATACGCGTCCTGGGTGGTTTAATGCCAACTGTTGTACGGCATTCGACTCTTTCTCACTTTTCTTGATGAGAATACCTGTGCCGCCTGCATTGAGCCCTGTTTCAACGTCTGTTTTTTTGTCGCCAACGAAGTAAATCCGGTCAAATTGGTCGAGTGTCATGCCCAAGTCAGCTGCTGCCTGCTGGAGCATGCCAATGCCTGGTTTTCGGAATTCGCACGGTTCAATTACCCAAGGATTGTCTGGTGCCAAATTCTTCTCAACAGCATAGTGCCTATCAACATACGGACAAAAGTGAACTCCATCCAAATTCAAACCCTCACTTTTGAGAAGGAAGTCTATGTATTGGTTCACTTCCCGTGCTCTATCCTCACCATAGTGTCCGCGAGCTATGCCTGCCTGGTTCGTGGCAACAACTACTTTAATCCGCGAATCTGCCTTCAAAAGGCGCAGTCCTTCAAGAGCGTATGAGCAAAAAGTGAGAGTTCGTTTCCAGTCAGAATCTTTGCCTAAGTAACCTGCGTCGTTCACAAGAGTGTTGTCGCGGTCGACGCCGACAAAGAAGGTTGCCATTGTGCTGCGTAGCCCTAGTTGATTTTAAAGCTTGTGAAGCACTTGTGGGCACTATGAAGAATGTCACCGAGGAAGGCTTCAACTCATTGGCTCACAAAAGTGAGTTTTGTCAAATGTCAGTTCATTTCACGCCTAAATCTTGCTTTGATCTGCTGCCTGGCTTGTGGAGACCGCGTTCATACTTCGTCATGTCAAAGTCTTTTGGAAGCGCCTTTTCAACATATTGTTCCACTGTGGGCGCACTTGGTCGTGAGTCAAAGTGTTTTTTGGCCGCTTTTAGCTGTTCTAGGACTAGGGACCAGCTTACTTTGTGGCTTGAAATATAGTCGATAACAGCACGCAAGCCTCCGTAAGTTGTCCTCACCATGCATCCTTCCAATGAGCCTTTGAAACAGAGTCTACGGATCAATTTCAGCGCTTCCAATGCCTGCTCCACCGTGCCTTCCGGCGCCGTTGACATATCCTCGAGCAAGTGTTGCACATAATGGACTCGCAAGTCGTGATCCACTCGTGTTTCATACGTGCGAGTAGTGTTTGCGTAATGATCTGGAAATAGCTCTTCGAATACGGGCATTATTTTGAACGAATCCGCGCGGACTTTGGCGCGCTGTCCTGCGAGCTTCCTTTCAAGGTCCTCAAGCAATCCTTGATATGTGCGCTCGAGTTCTGAGGTCCTTTTGGCATGTTGTTCTTCTCCTTTGCGAAGTTTCTCGTCGACGTCGTGAGTGCGACGTTCGAGTTCCATCCTCCGCTCGGCAGTTTGTTCAGCAAGCCTCTTCTTTTCCTGCTCGAGCGCCGCGGCACGATCGGAGTATTCTTGCTCCAAATGCGCTTTTTGCTGAAGTAGCGCAGTTTTGAACGCCTGTTCGTATCCCTTGAGATCTGTCCTGAGCAGGGTCACTTCTTCCAATAATTCTTGTTCCGCTTGCGATTTTTTAGCATTCAGATCCGAAGTTACTTCTTTTTTCAGGTCCCGAGTGAGCGTTTCAGCCTCCCGTTCCACACCTTCGAGGAGATGTTCAAGAGCTACCTCTCCTTTCAAGAGTAATTCCTGCGTCTGCACGTTCGCCTGTCCGCTAAGCTGTGCATACCGTTTGTTGAAGTAGGCGGCAACAAGATGGGGTATTCCTAGAATCGTTGCAACGCTTCGTACAAACTGCTGTTCTTCTGCCGCTGTTTTGTAATCTTCCACAAGTGCGGCCTTTTCCAGCGCGTGAAGGAGCATGGTCTCTGTTGCGTCGGGCAGAGGATCGTTGTTGGGGGGAATTTCGTACGAAAAGGAGTGTTTGTTGAATTCCGTTTCGACATTGACGTCTGCAATACTTGACGATCCCTTAAACCAGCCCTTGCTTCTCTCGTAAACAGTAAGTGTCACTTGGGCGCTACGCTTGTTGTCAGCACCAAGATAGAATGTGCACGACGTGGGTGTCCTTGCGTATGTGGGCGGCAAATCCGCCTCTTCACGATCAATGACAGGGACGTCTCCAAGCAACTGTGCAAGATAGTCGCTTTGTTGTCTGAGCCCATTGCGAGCCGAAGCTATCAATTCCTTCACTTTAGTAGGATCAGCAAGCTCTACTTTAGCAAGCTTTTCAAGATCAAGAACTGGTCCTTCACAAACAGCTTCCAATTCAGTCTTTTCCGTTTGGTTACGATATCCGTGTCCCATGACCTCACGGTAGGCATCTTCTCGACTGTGCTCTTTTGCCTGTGTCCGCATTAAAAACTCTTCACTCATCATGAGAAAAACTTAAAAGGCATGTGCTTAAAAACCTCTTCATCCTCACTAGCCTTCACTTCGGTTCCATGACTACTCTGAGGGATTCCTTGTAGTTTTTCCTGTCTGTATGCAGATCCAGGTCCTTGTTAGGTGGCCTTATATACGCATTTCCTCGGTCGGTCACATCACCTACTACGTGATATCCCTTCAGACGGTGAAGCAAATCACACACCTGACGTACTCCTGCCTGTGCGGTTAAAGGAGTAATACGCGTTTCTTCCCGGACTGACGTAGCATCTGCTTCCACATGTTCGATATGTGTTCCGTGAGGTAAGGCAACGTAGACAGACGCAACCTTATCTTCAATGCCAAAGGAAAGGATTCCCACTCTTACAGGCACTGCCCGGAACAAGCCCTCACCCTTCTGAACTAACACGCCTATCACTCCTCCTTTTGACTGTTCATCCTCATTTTGTAATTCTTCCATTTTCGCCACCTCGGTTGTAATTTTTACTTAATTGTGCTTTCCAGGTTTTAGAAAGCCCCCCATCCGTTCAGTGATGTACTTGCCCTGTTTGGCCTTGAAGCGAATGCGCTGTTAACTGTGACTCCTTCAGGGTTCTTCCGTACTGGAAGCCGGGTAGGACTTTCGTCGTTGGCACGTATTGGGTTTCGCGCTATTCTTTGCCGTTCTGCACTGATTCTGGCAGTGATTTGTCCAAGTGCCGCTTCACGTTCTTGCGCTACTTTCAAGGCATCGTTGACTTTGCCAAGTGCGCTTTGGTGGAATTGAAGCTCGTCTGCAAGGTCATCTAACAGGTCTGCTTGTTGGTTGTAGTCTGTGACTACTTGGTCGTATTTGACCTGGAAAAACACAGTCGCGCCCACTAACATAGTGGTAGCCAAAAGTATGAGGAACATTAATCCAAAGTTCACATTGTGCTGGATAAAGCTCATAGGTCACCCCCTTTTGAGTTACTACTATGTGGTAATGCTACTATTTAAGCTTTTCGGTCAAACTTTCATTAAGTCTCGCAAATGTTCAATATATTACGAGATTCGCTATTACATTCAGGATGCCTATCAGAATTATGCACCGACGAGCCCTACCGTCCTCGACCTTTATTCCTACGTACTGCCCTTTTAAACTCCACATGCGGCCCCTTCACAGGACTTAACTGCCGTCTTCGCTTATGTAGGGGGACGTATTTGATCAATCGACGCGCATTCATGAAGACCTTGCTCTTGTGAGGCAAGGTCAGCGCAAGTGCGCGCAATGTCCACCAGGCAGATTTCATACAGGTGTGAGCTTCCGGTCGGTATCCTGCTTTCCAGGCATAGATGGCGGCATAAGCATACGATTCTGCCGCTCTGAAGAAGAAGTTGTGAAATGGCGGGTATGTGCAGGAAGGCTCTGACAATTCTGCCTTGGCGCGGGTATGATGAAACCCGTAGTATCCTGCTGTGCTGTAGCGCTGGCCGCTGCGCCGCATGAGCCTGCTGGCAAGCAGGTACCCTGACTCCCGGACCAGCTCTGGAGCAACAGATGCCTCTTCAGCAAGATGAATGGCCGCACTCTTATAATATTTTGCAGCGTAAAAGCACTGCCACTTGATCTCATTTCTCGAATCATCTACATTCAGAGACTTCGCACGGAGCTCCAAATCGCGTGCCTGAGCGCACTGGTTTAAAAGTGGATCAGTGTAGAGCGAAGGTTGTGGGTCTTGTGCGCCTACGATCGTTTCAATTGCCTGATATGACTGGTGTAGATCCATGGTATCAAGATAAACCTGGCTTGGGTTATAAACAGTTGAAGATGCAAGGGCTTGTTTTTAAACATGTGTGTTCATCCGGAAATAATTCACAAAATATATATAGTAGTAGTTACTATAAAGTAACAG
>JACQMZ010000094.1 GCA_016203345.1 Candidatus Woesearchaeota archaeon
ACCTCACATGGTGCGCCTACAACTTCTCAATCCTAAGCCGCGCATACTATGAATTAGGAATCGAACCTACAGAATGGTAGACTTCTTACACACAGCCTCCAAAACCGAATTGTTTAAATAGGGATCTGTGTCCGAAGGTGCCGGGTGATACTATGACCGTTATTGGAATCCAATTCGACAAAATCCAACTTGAAAAGTTTGCTCCTGCCAAAGGCAAAGTGAGCGTCAACAACAACGTCGCCGTGAAAGACGTCGACAAAGTAGAAATCGCTTTCGGCAACACCAAGCAAGAAGTGCTCAAGTTTGACTTTGAATTCAAGGCAAACTACGACCCAAAAATCGCAGAGCTCACGTTCATCGGCAGCCTGACCTATTTTGACAAAAAGGAAAAAGTAACAGAGCTCGCCGCCGGCTGGAAAAAGGACAAGAAAATTCCCAAGGAAATCATGAACCCGATACTGAACAGCATTCTCAGCAAGTGCAATATCGAAGCGCTCGTATTGTCGCGCGAAGTCAACCTGCCGCCACCAATACCGATGCCAAAGGTTAACCTCAAGTAAACGAATTTTCCGAACTCGGCGCTGTCGCGCCTCGTTCAGGAAAATTCACAACATTCTTAGTGAATTACTATGGAAGTAATGCGAGTACGGCAACATAACGTAATGATGTAGTATGACTCAATAACGTAGTAAGACTCAACTCATAATGTGAATTTTGCTGAATGAGGACGCGCAGCGTCCGAATTCGCAAAATTCGTGTTCTCGAGAAACCCTGACTGTCAGCAAAAGACTACAGAAGCTAAACACGTACGACGGAAACCAAGGTTTATAAATCATCCGCTACTGCAAAAGTCGGATTCTAAAAGATGGTACGAGAACTAAAACTCAAAGTCGCAGAAGCGATCCAGGATGATGTCAATAAAGGCATTGTCCGCATCGACAGCACATACATGCGTGAAATAGACGTACGGCCAGGCGACATCGTCGAGCTGGAAGGCGGGCGTGAAACCGTGGCCATCGTGGACCGCGCATATCCATCAGATATCGGACTGGACTTTATCCGCATGGACGGACTCACCAGAAAAAACGCCAAAACAGGCATTGGAGAGCCCATTGCCGTGCGAAAAATCGAAGTCAAAGAAGCAAAAAAAATCGTCATCGCCCCAGCCCGCGAAGGTATCGTTGTCAAAGCAAGCACCCACATTTTCAAACAAGGACTATTGGGTAGAGCAGTCGTCAAGGGAGACTGGGTGTCCCTCGGCGGCACCAGGCGCAGGCGCACCGCAATGAGCGGCAGTCCATTTTTTGACGAAGTCTTCAGCATGCTTGGCGACGACGGGCTTATCGGACTAGGGTTTGGCGACATCAAATTTGTCGTTGCTGAAACCCAACCAAAACAGCCAGTCATCATAACAGACAACACAGAAATCGTGCTAAATCCGGAAGCAGTCGAGCTCAAAGAAGAAGGCGCTCCTGACATCACCTATGAAGACATCGGAGGCCTCGAGGAAGAAGTTAAAAAAATAAGAGAAATGGTCGAGCTTCCGCTCAAGCATCCTGAAATCTTCCAACGACTTGGCGTCGAACCACCCAAAGGAGTCCTCCTGCATGGTCCCCCTGGCACAGGAAAAACACTGCTTGCCAAAGCCGTCGCCAACGAAACCAATTCCCACTTCATTTCCATCAATGGTCCTGAGGTAATGAGCAAATATTACGGTCAGAGCCTGCCAGGCACAGAACGCATACTCGTTTGGGACCATGGCGTAAAAAGAGTGCCTATTGGACAAATAGTTGACCATCAAAGGAAGGTAAAGGTTGCGTGTTTTGACAAGCAGGGCAAGGTGGTGTGGTCTGACGTTGTCGGGTGGATCAAGCATCCGCGAAAATCTACGCTCGTCGCTGTTAAAACAGCCACCGGAAGGACAATCCACGTTACTGATGATCATTCATTGTTCACTCTGACGAAAAAAGGAATTGAAAGTGTCAGGACAAATGAGCTTGCCGCGAACAAATCGTTCATTGCAATTCCGAAACAAATTCCAGAACCGCTCCAGCCGACAACTTCAGTAAACTTGTTTGATATCTTGAATGACAATGATCATGGGCTAGTTGTACGAAATGCAGAACTGTATGTGGCAAAGGCGTTCAGTAAACTCGGGCGAAAACAAGCAGCAGATCTCCTCAGCGTCAGAGAAAAATATACGTACGATATTATCAATAGGAAAGTTGGGTTGCGCGTGTCGAAATTCCTCAAGTTGATGAATACAGCAGGTGTGCATTTTGATCAGTCTCGTTTGCGCATTTCCACCAAAGGCAAAGGAACTTCTTCTGTGCTTGAACTCACGCCGGAACTTTGCGAATTCTTCGGCTGGTGGATGGCAGAAGGATCCTTTACGAACAAAAATGAGGTGCGGCTGAGCCTCAATTCTATGGAAGTTAACCACGTCGCGGCCTTGTGTACAAAATTATTCAACAAAACCCTCGTGTATCGAAAAAACGAACGATCAGCTGATGTCTACGTGTGCTCTGGCGTACTTGGCAAAGTGATGAAAGCACTCGGATTTGGCGGACACGCAAGGGAAAAGAAAGTTCCGGACTTTATCTATAATATCGAAAAGCAAAACCTTGCCGCATTCCTCAGAGGATACATTAGCGGTGATGGCTCGGTCAACACTCGTTCACCTGCGCCTCAGATTGAAATCGACACTGAAAGCCCAGACCTTGCGGATGACTTGTGTTATCTGTTCATGAGATTTGGCATTGTGCCGAAAACGTATGGGCGAACAGGCAGGCCTCAAAAACGCGTGTGCTTTGCAGATGTTGAAAACCTGCGTCGCTTTGAAGCTATTGGATTCGTTGACCCTGTGCGGAATGGCTTCATTCACCAGTACGCTTCGCAAGAGATTGTTTCGCGGCGAGACAGAGTGCCTCTTGATGCCGTTGGCGCTCCAGGCGCGTGGCAGGACTGCCGGACGATTGGGGTGCAAATGCTTAAGACTATACCTGCAGAACTGCAGGCCGCCCTTGGTGGAGACGTCTTTTGGGACAGAGTGGTCGACGTGACTCCACTCCCAGACCAGCCGGACTTCGTGTATGATGTTTCAGTTGAACCATGCCAGAACTTTATTGCTGGTGTCGGAGGCATCTTTGCGCACAACAGCGAGGAAAATCTTCGAAAGAAATTCGAAGAGGCAGAAAAGAACGCGCCATCCATAGTTTTTATCGACGAAATTGACGCCATTGCAACCAAACGAGAGGAAACTCGCGGGGAAGTGGAGCGGCGGGTGGTGGCTCAACTGCTTGCACTCATGGACGGCCTCAAGAGCAGAGGACGCGTGGTTGTCATCGCTGCCACTAACGTTCCAAACATCCTCGACCCTGCACTACGACGGCCGGGGCGGTTTGACCGCGAACTCGAAATAGGCGTGCCCAACAAGCACGGCAGACTCAACATCCTCAAAATCCACACCAGAAACATGCCCCTCCTCACAGAGAACCACATTAAGGACAAGCCGAATCTTAAGACTGAAATCGTCGATCTGGAAGAGCTTGCCGCGATCACGCACGGATTTGTCGGCGCGGACGTCGCATCTCTGGCAAAAGAAGCCGCAATGATTGTGCTCAGACGCGTCTTGCCTGATTTGAAGTACGACGGAGATGAAAGCGTTCCAAAAGAAGTTCTTGAAAAACTCATGATTACGAGAACTGACTTCAAAGAAGCACTTAAAGTAGTCCGGCCGAGCGCGCTCCGAGAAGTGCTTGTGGAGATACCAAACGTGAAATGGGACGACATTGGAGGACTGGATACGGTCAGACAAGAAGTTCTCGAAGCAGTCGAGTGGCCCCTAAAGCATCCTGAAGCATTCAGGCGGCTCGGCGTCAAACCTCCCAAAGGCATACTCCTTTATGGAGCACCCGGGACTGGTAAAACCCTTGTGGCCAAAGCAGTCGCGCACGAGTGCGAAGCAAACTTCATCAGCGTCAAAGGCCCTGAGCTCCTCTCAAAATGGGTAGGCGAATCCGAAAAGGCAGTTCGCGAAATCTTCAAAAAAGCCCGCCAGGCAGCACCTGCAATTATTTTCTTCGACGAAATCGACTCCCTTGTTCCCCGAAGATCATCCTCTTCAGATAATCACGTCACTGAACGAGTAGTGAATCAGCTCCTCACAGAACTTGACGGACTGGAAGAACTCAATGACATCGTCATCATCGGAGCCACAAACAGGCCTGACATGATAGACACTGCCCTGCTGAGGCCAGGGCGCTTTGACCGCATTATTCTCACACCAGTCCCCACCGCCAAGGCCCGCCAGGAAATCTTTGAACTCCACACAAAGGGAATGCCGCTTAAAAACG
>JACQMZ010000112.1 GCA_016203345.1 Candidatus Woesearchaeota archaeon
AACTGGGTTATAGTAAATCGCACAAATTATGGAAGGGAAAATGTGCGATTTACTATACTAGCGAATCTCGCAAAGTTCCATTATTAACGAGATTCGCTATTATTCTGTCGCTGCAAGCAGCGGGGTATGAACCCAGTTCGAGCAATCAGAAGAACTTCAGTACTCGTACAAGGCAGCGCTCAAGGAAATTCTGGCGCTGTACGACGGAAAGTAAACACATTTAAACATGACATGAAGTGGTGTGCACCATGTCTTGGATTGAACGACGCGCGTTTGCATATTCCCTCCACCACCCCTGGTTTTTCCGATACGTAGTGCGCCCGCAGGCATATCGAAAAGCCAACGGAGATCAAGAACGCGTGCATGACTTGGCGCTCGAAGCACTGGTAGAATACGAGGACGCTTTGCGCGCCGCAGCAGAAAAGTTCGATTTTCCCGACCTCCACGTGCCCTTCTGCGGGAAAAAAGTCTCTCCTTTTGGCACAGCCGCAGGCCTTGACAAAAACGGAGAGGCACTTCTTCCATTATCTCACATCTTTGGCTTTATCGAGTGGGGCACAGTCGTGCTGCACGAACGAAAAGGCAACAACAGGCCACGCGTCGCCGTCGACAACAAAAAAGAGGAAATATACAACGCGCAAGGATTCCCGCACAAAGGACTGGCATACGCGTTAGCGAAAGCGCAGGCGTATGCGGCGGCGAACGGAAAAGCAGACCTGATCACCAGCGTCTGCGGCATACCTCCCTCACCTGACAAAATAGACGTCGCATACGAAGAATTGGAAACACTCGTGCGCGCACTGGAACCTTACTCCTCCGGATTTGTGTGGAATCCTTACTCACCAAACACAGACGCGCTCAAAGCGTTGCGAACTCCAGAGCACTTCCACACAAGCGCAGAACTCATCAGAAAAATAATCGGACAAAAACTTCTCCTTGTCAAAATGGGACCATACGAAACTGAAATGCGAGAGACATGGCTACAACAAATCGCAGCATGGCTCGAAGGAAGAGGAGATGGCATTGTGGCAGTGAATACCTACATTGTTTCCCGCGACCACATTCCCTGCAGACAGTGGGGCTATCCATCTGCAGGACGCAGCGGCACAAATCTGCAGGCATACAGACAACGCGCGATCTGCGACGCGCGCTCTATCTTCCCAAAAATATTCATCGCCGCCGCCGGAGGCATCAACTCAGGCAATGAAGCGTGGAGAGCTATTGAAGCAGGAGCAAATGTACTCGAAGCATACACTCCTTTCACATTCCACGGATTTGGAATCCTGCTTGACTGGGCCAGAACAATCCAAAAAAATCTGCACAAAAAGGGATACAGAACCCTGAAAGAATACCAATTGAGCAACTTTTATATTCATTAGCCCATTTGACGCACCATGGAGAACATTTACGTAGAATCCTTTGGATGCTCAGCCAACTACGGCGAAGGAGAAGCCATTAAAGGACTTCTCCACAAATCAAAATTCAATATCCGCGAAAAAAAAGACGACGCAGACGTCATCGTGCTGAACATCTGCACAGTCAAAGGCACGGCGAATGCGCTGAGGGAAATCCGCAAAACCAAAGAGGCCTTTCCCCACAAAAAACTCATCGTTGCCGGATGCGTGTCGCGCGACATCATCGACCCTATCAAAGCGCTTGATCCAGACGCGAGCCTGCTGTCCACTCACAACATCCAAGACATCGTGCCGGTCGTAGAAGAAACGCTCAACGCCAACCCTGTCACAGAAATGGCACCACACCCCCAAGTCAAGCTCAGCCTTCCAAAAATCAGACGAAACCCTGTCGTCGGCATCATCCCCATCAGCAATGGTTGCGACAGTGCATGCACGTTCTGCTCCACCAAACTCATCAAAGGGTGGCACAAGTCATACCCTATCGACGCGCTTGTGAACGAAATCAAAAACTGCCTGTCAGATGGTTGCAAGGAAATCTGGCTCACCGGACAAGACACAAGCTGTTACGGCCAAGACATCGGCACAAACCTTCCCACACTCCTGAAACACCTGTGCGCTGTCGACGGCCAGTTCCACCTCAGACTTGGCATGGCAAACCCAAAACACTTTCCCACATTCCTCAACGAGCTCATTGAAGCATACCAGAATCAAAAAATGTTCAGGTTCCTCCACATCCCCGTACAGTCAGGCAACAACGACATCCTCAAGGCAATGAAGCGTGAATACACCATAGAACAGTTCGAAGACATGGTGACCTGCATCCGCGCCACATACCCTGACCTCACTCTCAGCACAGACATCATCGTGGGCTTCCCAGGCGAAACACGAGAACAATTTGTGCAATCGCTTGACTTGATAAAACGACTTCAGTTTGACATCGTGAACATTTCCCGCTTTGCCTCACGTCCAGGAACCCAAGCGGCAAAAATTGAAGCACAAATCGACGGCAACGAAAAAAAAGAACGCAGCAGAATCATGACCACCATCTGCGAACACGTCGGGTTCGCGCGCAACCAAACATGGAAGAAATGGGAAGGAGACATCGTCATAGACGAACAAGGCAAAAACAATACGTGGGTTGGACGGAATTATGCATATAAGACCGTGGTTGTACAGGGAGAGTTCAAGCTCGGCGACAAAGTAAGAGTGAAGATTACTGACATCGCAAATTTTTTCCTGTGGGGAGAAGTTCTCGAGTTCGCGCGCTGAAGCGCGCTCACACGAGAACTTCTGGAATGATACTATGGAAACTTTTTTATCGTCATCTAGTATAACAGGCACATGGTGCGCGTCGCAATAGACATCCGAAAAACAGTTGAAGAAAACGCCGCACACTATTTTGAGCAAGGGAAAAAGGCGAAACGCAAATTGGCAGGCATAGACGCCGCACTTGAACGGTTTCGGACTGAACTTGCCCTGCTCGATTCAAAACGACAGCAGGCGCTTGAACAGGCCGCACATCAAACTGCCAAAACAGCACGAAAAAAAGAGTGGTACGAAAAATTTCATTGGTTCCTGTCAAGCGAAGGATTCCTCTGCATCGGCGGCCGCGACGCCACCACCAACGACATCGTCGTCAAAAAACGCACAGACAAAAACGACCTTGTCTTCCACACTGAATCACCAGGCAGCCCATTCTTCATCGTGAAAACCCAAGGAAAACAACCCGGCGACGCCACCATAGCGGAAGCTGCGCAAGCAACTGCGTCGTACAGCAGACAATGGAAAAGCGGCCGCGCCACCGCTGATGTGT
Source organism: Candidatus Woesearchaeota archaeon (assembly GCA_016203345.1). Classification (GTDB taxonomy): domain Archaea; phylum Nanobdellota; class Nanobdellia; order Woesearchaeales; family ARS49; genus JACQIC01. The sequence continues at coordinate 3,229 of JACQMZ010000112.1, forward strand.
ACTGGATTCTGCCCGAACAAGTCTCAAAACAAGCACCCACTGGCGAATCCATCGGCCGCGGCGCATTCATGATCTACGGAAAAAGAAACTACCACTACCCGCGCATTGAATCCGCAGTCGGACTACTGCCTGACGGCCGAGTCATGGGAGGACCGGTAACTGCTGTCAAAAAAAATTGTGCCGAGTATGTCAAAGTGATTCCCGGCGACGACAAAACGGCGGCAGCAGCGAAAAAAATAGCGAAAAAAATCCACACAGAAGACATCGACGCCATCGTTGCCGCACTCCCTGCGGGCGGCGTGCGCCTCACCACGTAACCATGCCATGCGCCTTTTTGAAATTCTTGAAGTGTTGGAAGCAAAGAAATTTGGCAGCACCCTTCGCACTATCCCTATCAGCGTCTGATGGTCCCCGTTCCTGCACAGGCCTTGGCGCAGAAGCAGGAACAAACGCCTTGAACAAGTCGCCGAAGCCGCGGCCAATATCACCAAACATCGACCAAGCGCTTGGACCCGACGTTTCCTCCTTTTTCTCCTCTGTCTTCTCCTCTTTCTTCAACTCCTCCTGCTGCTCAGTCAAGTATTTCTGCAAATCATCACCCAATGCCGCCATCGCAGACTTCAACGAGTCATCAATGCCTGCAAGAAGCGCAAAATCCTCATCTGCCTTCATCTTCAAATACTCGTTAATCTGCTTTTGAGTCCACGCATAACTCCGCCACGTAATTTTTGTCTCACCCACATGCAACGGACCCCTATGCTGATACCCTTCAGACTGAAAAGACATCTGAGGCTTAGTCTTATACTCAAACGTCATCAACAGACAAGAATACACTTCCTTGTTCTCTGGAAAGGCAAGCTTCTGCGCCAGAAACTCAATCTCAAGCATACTCCCTTCAAAAGAGCTGATCAGTTCCGCCCTGTTCAAATACGGCGCGGCCGCAGTCAGCTTTTCAATATGCCTGAGATACGGCTTCACCCATTGAATGTACATGCGGATCACTTCATAATGCTGTCTCAGATAATCAATAGTAAACTTGCGCCGATTTTTCATCTCCAAATACGTCGAATCCCTCCATGCAAGATATTGCTCCAGCTTTCTGATCATGGCAATTTTCATGTCACGAGGATAACCCCTCGGCTCCACAAGATCATTGATTTCATCACGATTTTTGGGATGCGTTGAAAAAAACACAGGAGGCAAACTCGCAAACTGCAATTGCTGTGCCATGGAAAACAAGTTCACCGCAGTCCGCTGACCCTGCACAACACCGTCAACAAGATCAACCCACAAACCCTTCAGCACAGTTTCAGCATCCAAACGCCTCTTCTCATTCCGCTGTTTCTCTGCATCAGTTTCGGCCTTTTCCGGAACAAACACGTCCTTGTAAAACCTGTATCTTTCATCCATCCAGCGCAACTCCCGCACGAGAGAAAACAAATCCTTAGTCATCTTGCCAATCGTCGCCAAATACGCAGACACTTTGTCCTGCCCCAAACCAAGCCGCTGAGCCGCGGCGCCATAAAACGTGCTGTGCTCTGACGCGGCAAAAATATCAGTCACTTTATGCACAACAGGAAACCCCCAGTCAAACGTGGCATGATTCAAACACCAGAAATAAATCGGCTCAATAGCCTCATGAAAACTCTCGTAAATCGCGTGATACCGCGAAATCGGCTTGGGGTACGGCATGCTCACCATCTGGTCACGCTGAACCTCCATCCAGTCCACGTCAGCATCCCACTCCACCTGGTGCAGCATTTTCTCACGGTCCTCTGGCTTTGCCGCCTTCAAGGAGGCGTTGAACTTTTCCCAGTCCGTGTACTTGTCCTTCTTTTCCTTATCCAGATCCTTCCTGAAAAACCCGTACTTAACCAACAGAAGCGCGCCTTTGCCTGCATACTCATCCCTGGCCATGTATCCTCTTTTTGCACTCGGTCTGCTCCCTGCATATAAGAATTTTCCTACGAATTTCCCGAGTTCGCGCTCTGAGCGCTCACTCAGGGAAATTCACATTTTAAGTCTCATATTTTAGTTTGTCAAAGGCGCGGGCGGACCACTGGTGATCGCTCGCTCCGCTCGCCACCCGCGCCTATCGGAGCCAGGCTCCTTCGCCTTTGGCTTCTGGCGAGGCCAAAGTTTTTCCCCCATTGATCTTCCACCTGCAAACAATTGGTTTGGAGCTACGCTCCCACCAGTAAACATACTGGTGGAAAACATACTGGTGGAAAATTAAGGTTTCTACTTTACTTCAATTGACGGCCATAGTTAAAATTCTCCTGCAGTGATTAAGAGTGACCACTGTGAATTTTCTTGAGTGAGCATTAGCGAACTCAGAAAATTCGTACTCACAGGATTGCCAGAAAGGTACGAATAGCAAACATTATATACACAAAATGCTCAGGTGAGAAATACGATGGTGAATAAAGCAAAGCCCTCAGAACACGCAGTCACGTACACTGTTCTCGGCGTGGTTGCAGTCATCGCCATACTTTCCCTCCTACTCTTGTTTTCCACATCCTTCAACGCAGCAGGAAAAATCTCCCTTGTCGCCAAGTTTTCCCCGGGAGAAATCGTGCAGACAAGCGAATGCAACATCCCCCGCACCATCACAGACCTTGTCTCACAAAGAAGCAAAAGGCAAAACCTGCCTGTTGGCATGGACTCCTGTCCATTCCTCGCACAGAAATACTGCGTCAGTCAGAACAGCGGGCGATGCCTGCAAGAATGCCTTGCCGTGCAACAGAGCCCTGAAGGAGTCTGCAGAGGAATCGGCGCAAGCATCACCGCACGCGTCATCCTCAACTTTGAAGAATGCAGGAGGCTCGCAGAAAGTTTTGCGCAAACGAGCCAAGAAGCCCTTCAAACCGTCGGCGCTGTTCCAAAAACCTCAGAAGTTTTCAATGCATGCACGGGAAATACTGACCAGGCCCGCACACTCGTTTACTCTCTCGCGTCACCCATTCAAGCATACGCGCGCAACCAGTTCTCCACAGGAGACGTGACCGGCCTGTACGCGAACGAACAAAAGGGAGTGGATGCGCTCGAATATGCCCTCTGCGCAGACGGGCGCGCGCACGTGACTGTCGGCGGAAATGAACGATGCAGTACATTAGAATGATTCTTCGAATTTTGCGAATTCGCGCTATTAGCGCTCATTCAGCAAAATTCGGGTGAAAAATTTTGAGTGCCACTCGCAATTATTCCTTGTCAACAACTATCTTCGCAATCGTGCACACGTTCGTTGCCATGGACCGCATTTCCTGACAACTCTCTCCCAACTCCTTAGAATTTCCCTGCAAGCTCGTCAAGCGCGCCTCGACATCAAGCCGTTTCTTGGCAAGCAAATCTGCCTTCTCATGCTCGCCCTGATAGTAGGAAGACATGACATCAGCAAACAACTCTCCCACCACCTTTAACACGTCCTCTATTTCACGAGACTTCGACGACTTCATCAGCACCGCCAGCCGCGTCAGAGAATCCGCAAGATTCTCTATCTGCGTCGCCGTCTGCCACACTGTCAACACGTGCACCGGAGTAAGCAACAACTGCTTTGCCACATCCTCAGACCGCAACGCACTCTTGAGCGCACGAAGCATCAGAAAATACAGCCTGTTCACGTCCTTATCCTGAAAATGCAATTCCTTCTTCGGCTTGGACAACAAATCATCAAACATCGAACGCACAATCATGTCCATCCGCCGCAACGTCTTCTCCACCGACACCTCAGTAGGATTCAGCAAATCCTTCACGACAATCCGCTTCGACGACTGATCAGTAATTTCAAACGCCACAAAATCCCCCACCATCCGCCTGATATCAGGCGCGCGCTTGTCAAGATCATCACCAGCAAGAATCACCGTGCTATAATTATTCAAGTACGCAGACGTCAACAAGCGCTGAACAGAGTCAGGCGACTTCCCTGACGCGTCAATCGTAATCTCCCGATCAACCTTCGCCTTCTCATCACCCAACGTGCATGCAATGCGCAACTCGCCGTCGCTCACGTCAGAAACATACACCACATCCCCTTTTTTTAGCTTATTCTTCTCAATCCATTCCTTTGGCAACGCAATCGTATGCGAGCTGGGGCCGGCCTTGACAAGCTTTCGCGTGAGCATGGGAAACTGCCATTATACGTATTTAACGTACTGGTACAACAAGCAGTACGTTAACGATATATAATTCTTTTGTCCAGAAGACTTCCAATGACACACAAACAGTAACGGCGCAGGCGGCGACGCACGGTGCAACTCCCGCCATGCGAACAGAGGCCAAGGCTGAGCACCACACCGCTATACGCCTTGTCCATTCCGTTTTTTATGTTGTCAGACATGCCATGAAAAAAATAGAAGTAAAGCGATTCGAAGTGCCGGAAGGCATAGACATTGTCATGATCAATGACGATGTGGTGGCAATACCCACCGGCACGGCAAATAGAGATATTGGACACCGGGTCGTCGCAACGCCTGGAGCACGCTGGTCAACAAATTCCAACGCTGGACTGCGCTTCCTTGAGGCTATCGCGCAATACCTCGGCGTTCCTGTCAACGAATATGCAATCGCCGTGCCTGTTGCAGAGCACCGAGTGTGGGACCCATACAAACTACAAGAAGCATACACAGGGTGAACAATTTCGGAGAACACATGATAGCAACAACAGATAAACAAGAGGCGACCGATCTCGCCGCACTATTCCGGCAAATGTATAGCGCACGCCCTGACGCGTTCACCGAAGCGCTTGAAACACTTGCCCGCGAAGAACGAATGGCCGTGCCTCAAGTATACGACAGACAAACAGGACTTTTTGGAAAACAATACTTTGAACAACGCCTCCTCCCAGAAAAACTCGCCCAAGCAGCCACTACAGGAAAGCCTGTATGCTACGCCATCATAGATATTGACAACTTTCACCAATACAACGCACAACACGGACACCAAGAAGGAGACAAAACTCTTGAAAATATCGCCAATATCATTTTTCACAACACGAGACACGAAGACTCGCACGACACCACAGAACCGCGAAACAAAGACGCGTGCGCAGGACGCATTGGAGGGGGGGAAGAATTTGGAGTCATCCTCTCCACAAACCTCGACGGAGCATACGCTGCGTGCGAAAGACTGAGAGCCATGATCAAAACCAAAACTGATGTCACCGTCAGCATCGGCATCGCGGTTTACGATGGAAAAACCAGCAAGCAAGAACTCATCAGAAGAGCAGACAAAGCGCTCTTTGAAGCCAAAGAAAACGGCAGAAATCAAACACGCATGTACTCGCCATCAGAACTATCCCCATCATCAGATCAGCAGTCATATCGAACACCAGCTGATCCTGCACGCACTTGAATGAGCGGCGAGAGCGTGCAACAACCAACGAGGAGCAGCCTTGCTGCTCCTCTTTTCCTCTCACGCAACCCTAACATATTTCTACCCGCACCCAACTCCCTACCCACATGAAACGCATTAACCCAGAGTTATGGAAACAGTTCGACACCATACTTTCATCTCTCTCGCCACAAGACAAGATAGCCATTTATCACGACGCTGACCCTGACGGCACATGCTCAGGCGCCCTCCTGTCCATCGCTATTGAACGCCAGTGCGGCACACGCCCAGAATTCCATCTCGGTCCGATCGGAGGCGAGAGGTTCCTGCCAGACGAAGCCATCACGCTACTCCGCTCCAAAAAAATCACGCTCGTCTTCACAACAGACATCGCGCTCGACGAACACCCTGAACAACTCCACAAGCTCGCTTCATTTGCCCGCATTGTTGTCATCGACCACCACAAACTGTACCAAGACGTCACTTCAGAACGCATATTGCTCCTCAAACCACAAATGCTTGCAGAAGGCATTGAGCCAGCAAAATACTGCTCATCAAAACTCGTCTACGACCTCTGCTCCCGCACGGTGAAGCTTGACGACAAATCATGGATTGCGGCTGTAGGCGTCATCTCTGACATGACTGCAAGCGCATGGCTGGAGTTCCTCCACACCGTATTCGAGACATACAAATACACTGCGCTCAGCACGAGCGAAAGCGGAGAATGGTTCCGCACACGGCTTGGAAAAATCTCCCGCATCATCAGCAGCGCAGAAGTCTACGACCCAAAAAATGTCGACGCATGCTTTGACCTGCTCACGACTGCACGACACCCAAAAAACGTCTTCGCCTCCCCCCTGGCCGCGTGCGACAAAGAAATCACTGGTGAAATCACGCACTACCTCAAACGCCTGCCCAAAGACGCAGAACACGTCAAAAGCGCAGACCTTGTCTACTATCATATTTCTCCACGATTCAACATCAAAAGCCCCTTGTGCACGCTCGCGTCACTCAAATACCCTGACAAGACAGTAATGGTGGTCACCGTGATAGCAGGCCGCGCACACGTCAGCGCCCGCCGACAAGATAAAAAAGTCGCCATGAACGACCTCCTCGAACATGCGTGCAAGAATTTCCTTGATGCCAACGCAGGAGGGCACATTCCCGCAGCAGGCGCCAGTTTTCCTGCGCGCTATCTCCCTACCTTCAAAGAATACGTTACGAACGTACTTAAAAAAGAAAAATTTAAATAGTAATGGAC
>JACQMZ010000113.1 GCA_016203345.1 Candidatus Woesearchaeota archaeon
ACCTCACATGGTGCGCCTACAACTTCTCAATCCTAAGCCGCGCATACTATGAATTAGGAATCGAACCTACAGAATGGTAGACTTCTTACACACAGCCGCGACTGCATACATGACGTTGCCCAACATCTCACGCAAAGAATCTCCCAGCGTTCTGCACCAATACGCATCTCGCTTACTCACGTCAGGATCTGACGTAAACTGAAGCATCAACCACACCATGTTGCGGGGAGGCCTTGGCCATGACTCCATATCTCTGCCATACACCGGCTTCAGCTCGTCCAGAACAGCAGATCTGACCTGCTCAGGCAACGTCAATCTGTTCCTTCGCCGGGCCAGCCAGCCATAATTTGACACCCAATCCTTTGACGGTAATTGTTGATTATCCATGGCAACTGCAACAACCACTTCCATAATCCTGTTGCTCAGCGTGCCGACGTCCACCTGCGGCGCGTCTGGTGCATACCCTGAGCGGAAGGACCCAGTACAAGGACTAGGCGATTGCGGCCGAGGAATCCCTGCGTAATTCAGCACAATTTCAAGCATACTCAGGTCTTGTAGTGCAAGAATTTAAAGGCAATGACACATTCAACATTTCCGAGTTCAGGCCGCACGGCCGTCTTCACAAGGAAATGCTGTTTGAGAATGGTGAATCACCCTAAATATTCTAATTTCTCCCGCGTTTCTGTCGGCTCAGTCCAGCACGTCTTGATCTTCACAACAAAAGGCAACAATGTATCCTTCATCTCCTCCCATTCTTTGAAAAAAGTGGCGATGAAATGCGCATCTTCCTTTTCGTCCTGCCTGATATCAAGCTCCAAGTGCGTGCGTATAGTCTTCATCAATCGCTTATACAACGAAAACAAGTGTGATTTGTCCTCTGCATCAATATACTTGCACTCGTACATGTCTGACATGAGGTTTGGGTCTGGCTGAAGCAGGTGCTCAACAAAATCAATCGATGGCTCAATAGTCTCGATCATCTTGTGGCGAACAGACGCGCTGGGACCGTCCTTTACTTCAATCTCAGCAATCCGAAATACCCTGTTCATTTCAGCAAAATCAGGCAACTTATACTTTTTCGCCAAAGGCGCGTAGTCTTTTTCTTCCATATGAGTGCGTTTCGCTTGCTGGTTTTTAAACATTGTCACGAATTTCCCTGAGTGAGGCTGAAAGCCGAACTCGGGAAATTCGATGCACAACCTTTAAAAAGCCTCCAATCCTTAATAAATGAAGACCGTATGGTTGAAAAAAAAGCAAAAAAGAAGGATCCCTATGAAGAAATCATAGAGATGCTAGAACAGTACGAAGAAGGCACTCCCCCCCGTACTGACGTCAGCGATTGGGGAGAATAAGGAGGAGGGTGGTAACCATGCAAGTCGGCCAACCAGCGCCACAATTTGAGCTCGAAGCGTACAACGCCGGGCAAATCAAGAAAATAAGGCTCACAGACTACAAAGGCAAATGGGTTGTTTTGTTCTTCTACCCACGAGACTTCACGTTCGTGTGCCCCACAGAACTCAAAGGGTTTGCCCACGCACAACCAGACTTCGAAAGGAAAAACGCAGTCATCCTCTCCGCAAGCACAGACTCAGTGTTCTCGCACAAAGCGTGGTTTGAAAAAGAGCTCCCCGAAGTCAAATATGCAGTCCTGGCAGACACAGCGCACACACTCTCACGCGCGTATGGCGTCCTCCTGGAGGACAACGGGGCAGCGCTCCGCGGCACATTCATCATCGACCCGCAAGGAATGCTTCAATGGATGGTCATCAGCAACCTAAATGTCGGAAGATCAGTTGCGGAAACACTTCGCGTGCTCGAGGCACTTCAAACAGGAGACCTTTGCCCAATTGAATGGAAGCCCGGAGCAAAGACGCTCGGAAAAGCATAGGAGGAGACAAATGGAACACAATGCAAAGGACTTCAACTATCTGCTTGGCAAACTCAAAGGCATCAGCGACAACCAGCTCAAAGCCCATTTCGGCCTTTATGAAGGTTATGTTAAAAAACTCAATGAAATCGAGACCAAACTCAAGACAGCAGACCGGGCTGCGAGCAACTACTCCTTTGGTGAGTACAGCGAGCTCAAGCGGCGCGAGGTCGTAGCATTCAATGGGGCATACCTGCACGAGATGTACTTTGAAAATCTTCTTGCCACAGGAGCGCCATCTGACGCGTTCAAGAAATCAGCTGAAAGCGCGTTTGGCGATTGGGACAAGTTTGTGGCAGACGTCAAAGCCGCGGCAGGAAGCACACCAGGATGGGTCATGGTCACGTGGAACTCTATTGACAACCAACTGCACACGTACATCATGTTTGAACACCACATCGGACTACCCGCACACCAGCACATCGTGCTTGCACTGGACTGCTGGGAGCACGCGTTTATGATTGATTACGGAACAAAAAAGGCAGAGTATCTCAACGCGTTCTTCAACAACATCAACTGGGATATCGTCAATAAAAGATTTGACGCCATAAAAGGAGGAAAATAATCATGGAACAAAAAACAATCGTCATCGAAGACAAACTCAGAAACATGACCATGGGAGAAATCGTTAAAGCATACCCTGCAGCCATACCTGTCATGCTTGGCCACGGCCTGCACTGCGT
>JACQMZ010000095.1 GCA_016203345.1 Candidatus Woesearchaeota archaeon
GATCTCGTCTGTGTTGGCAAGTGAGGGTTTTGCCTGTCGGAGAAGTGCGATCGTTCCAGTCACATGCGGCACTGCAGGGGATGTTCCACTTCTTACTCCGTACATCTCACCCACAATCGTTGAATTGATATCAACTCCTGGTGCAAGAATATCCAACAACGGTCCTTGGTTTGTGTTTGGCCACAAGTTGTCGTTTTTGTCGCTTGCTCCGGCGCCGATCGTGAGCGTCGAGCATGCGGGATAATTCACCCCAAATCCTGCGGCGTCGTTTCCTGTGGCGAATACGGGCGTAACGCCTTGTGAAGATGCGGCATCGAGTGCAGGTTCAAGGAATTCTGGGCAGTCAGTTGCTGTATGTATTTTTCCATCGCCGATGCTGCCAGAGATGGCTGTAATGTTTAGGGCGCTGGCCTGTTGTGTACAGTAGTCGATACCAGCGAGAATTTTGCTTGCTTTGCATGTGCCGTTTGCGTTGCATACCTTGACTGGCACGATGTGCGCTCCAGGGGCAACGGCGACAACAATGCCTGAAACGTGAGTGCCATGGCTGTCTGCAGAGTCGTCTGTTGGGTCAGGATCGTCGTTGACAAAGTCGTATCCTCCGCTGACGCGTGACTGGAAAGCAGGATGTGTTGCGTCGATGCCTGTGTCCAGCACGCACACGCCAACACCTTCACCAGTTACGCCAACGTCGCTCCATACGAGGGGTGCTCCGATTTTTGGCACGCTGTCTTGCGTGGATACAGCGAAATCTTCATCCAAGTAAATGCCTTTGATGAGGGGATTGCTTTGGAGTGTTTCAAATCCTGCTTCGCTGACGTTCATGACAAGGACAGGGATGGTTGAGGTGTTTATGGTGAGGACAGAGGGAAGGACTGCTCCACGGCGTGGCAGTTGGAGGTCGTCAAGGACTTCGTTTTTGTCCGTGTCAAGTCGTTGTTTCTTTTCTTGGAGTGTTTCGCGGCTTTTCTTGCCATCAGAGATGTTCTCATGGAGGATTATGATGACTGGAACAGTGTCTTTGAGGTCAAGAGTGTTTTGCACGCGTTCATCCACGTAAGCAGTGGTGACTCTCAGGACTTCCACGTGGATCTCTTCTCTTACTACGTTCTCACCGTCTGTGGCAAGGACTCCGAGCAGGCGTGTGCCTGCAAACGTCCGTTCTGGCCGCAAGGTGATCGTGTCTCCCGACTGGTCTGCGGTGATCTTGTCTGCAGATGTCACGGTGATGGTTAATTCATCGTTTTCCGGATCGACAAAGAGTTGGGACGCGGTAAACTGGTACGTTTCATTTTGTTTGAATGTTATTCTTGTCACGTTTCTCGTGAATTCGGGCGGACGATTGGCTGCGGCAACTGAGTACGTTATGTTGTCTAGTCTGATTATGGCGTCAGTGAGTTCGACGATGAGTGTGACTTCCGTGGTTGTATTCTCAAGTGCGCATGTTTCAAGGCACGTGCGGTCGAAAGTTCTGAGTTCCTGTGTGACTGTTTCGTTGATGATGGCGTTGATGGCTGTGCCGGAACTTGTTGATTCGTACAGGACTTTTCGTATGCCGTTGCTGGCTATTTCTACTTTGGCTGTGCCATTGCCGTAGACTGCGCCTGAGACAAAAATGGATCCAGGTGCTCCTTGGAGTTGGAGTGTGATTTCGCTGCTGTTACTTAAGTAGAGGTTTAGGTTTTGCGAAATCACTTGTGTTTCCTCAAATCCAAGGAGCCCTAGAATTCCAGGCTGTAAAAAAACAAAAAACGTGAAGAGGAACAGCAGGCCGATGATGATTGCTGCTGGCTTTTGCCACGCGCCTTCTGACGGGGAAGAAATCTGTCTGTGCATCCGGGTGAGTCGCGTGTGAAGATCTGCTGCTTCTGTTGAAGAAAGGAGAGAAAGATGTCGTTTGTAGAAGTCAAGGAGTTCTTGATATGCAGTGGCTGCCTTGGATCGTTGCCCTCTGCCGAGACTGCTGTCTATGTACTGTTGGACGCTGGACGCGTACGTGTGTACTGGCGTCTGGTGATAGTCATGGAGACTATCGTCCTCTTTTTTCACGCACCTAAACCCCCTTTACTGTAACAGCTAAACCAAGAGACTGTTTTGTCGTCATACTATATAAAATTTTCCACAGAAAATCCTGAATTCGGACGCCGTGCGTCCTCATTCAAGGATTTTCGAGAAGCAGAAAGACATACTTCACTGCGCCCAACGTCGTTGGGTAAGTTTTTTCTTTTCCCAAATTTTGCAGAGTGAGCGCCTCCGGCGCGAACTCGCAAAATTTGTTAGGGAAAATTTTATATACACTTGAGACTATACATTTAGGAAAAGGGTGATGTCATGGTAGAATTAGCAGAGTCTAAAGGTCCGGAAGGTCCATCGGAAGAGGAGTACGAGTTGCTTCCCCACAAGGAAGTGACTGACTTGAAGGAGCAGTTGGAGCGGCTGAAAACGTTTGAGGTGGCTCCGACGAAGAAGTTGACGGTGAATCTTATTGAGTTGAATGCCAAGATTGACAGGTTGTTGACTGTTTTTGAAGAGGCAAGCAAGCAGATTTCTGTGGAAGAGGGTGGCTTGTCCTTTGAGGACCGTATGAAGCCTGTTTTAGAGAAAATGAACAGGATTTTGCAGCAGAATGCGGAAATTGCTGAAGGGATTGTGGCAGTTGCTGATATTGTGAAGGAATTTAAGTCTGTGATCGAGAGTAAGGGGATTCTTGGCGCTCCAATGTTGGAATCGCCGTTGACGACTTCGTTGCCAGCCACGCCTCCTCCGCCTCCACCGAGGAGGAAGCTGTTTGGGTTATGAACATTCTTGATCCTGCGCAGGTGTATTTGTTTCACGTGGCAAAGGCAGCGCAGAAGTTGGCTGCTCGAGAGTTTGCGCACAAAAAGTTGGCTCTTGAGCTTGCCGCGTTGCGCCGCATCAGCACGCCGAGTTTGCACAAGCACCTGAAAAAGCTTGAACGGTCCATTCAGGATGCGATCGTGACTGAGAAGAAGATTCTCAGCAATCAGGGGCATGAAGACACCATTCATTCCAGACTTGGAAGCAGGGTGCATGAGGTTTCACGCGCATTGGACGAGTACGTGCGGTTGTCCAAACACCAGTCAGGCAGGACGGCAGAGCTGACAAAGGACTTGTCAGTGTCTGATCATGCGCGAAAGTCAGCGTTGATGGACATTGAACGGGCGTTGTCTCGCTTGGAAAGGATGTATAGGGTGGAATTGCAGGCCATGCAGGCGCACAAGCACAGGCAGTTGCTGCATGCCATAAAGAGAAAGGTTTCTTCGTTGCAGGAAAGATCGCAACACAGTATATCACGTGATTAACCCGACTTTTTGCTGAGTGAGCAGAGCGAACTCGCAAAAAGGCGCACAAGAGCAGCAAGAATCACTTTCGAAAAACTAGAGATCTTTAGCCATCACAGTTCTTCTGTTGTTTGCTTTGGCCCTGCTCATGGCTTCTTTGACAAGCTGTTCCACTTTTCGCTCAAGGGCGTCGACAAAGTCTGAGGCGACATTGACGTCTCCTGCCAGTTCTTTGACGCGCGATCGGACAATGACCATGCGCACACATGAGTCCAAGTGATTATTTAAATGTTACTTGGCACAAAGTTTTTTAATCATCTGCCTGCTTGTTTGTGTCATGGAAGATCTGATTCGCAAGTGGGTTCTGCAGAATGCTGTGAAGTATGAGGGCAAGGCACAGCAGGGCGCGATTATTGGCAAGTTGATTAGTGAGAATTCTGACATCAAGAATAATATGAAAGATGTGGTGAAGCTTATTGCTAAAGTGATCAAGGATGTGAATGCGTTGTCCTTGGACAAGCAGATGGCTGAATTGCAGGCGAAGTGGCCTGAGTTGTTGGTTGAAAAGCCTGTTGAGGAGAAGGTGTTGAAGGATTTGCCTGATGCAGTTCAGGGAAAGGTCGTGTTGCGGGTGGCGCCGAGTCCGTCTGGGCCGTTGCACATCGGTCACGCGTACATTACGTGTTTGAATTCAGAGTACGCGAAAAAGTATGGCGGCAAGCTTATTCTTCGGATTGAGGACACGAATCCTGAGAATATTTTTTCACCAGCGTACAAATTGATTGAGGAGGATGTGCGTTGGTTGACGAATGACAACGTGCACAGTGTCCCGATTCAGTCTGATCGTTTGCACACGTATTATGATTATGCTGAAAAGCTTTTGAATATGGAGAAGGCGTACGTGTGTACGTGCGATGCTGATGTGTTTAGGACTTTAATCGCGAAAAAGGAGGCGTGCCTGTGCAGGAATGTGCCAGTCAAGGAACAACTGCTTCGCTGGGACAAAATGTTTACGTCGTACGAGCCCGGTCAGGCAGTAGTGCGGATAAAGACAGATGTTGCTCATCCGAATCCGGCAATGCGTGACTGGCCTGCGTTGAGGATTAATCATGCGAAGCATCCGCGGACTGGGACTGAGGAGAAGGTGTGGCCTCTGATGAATTTTGCTGTGGCGGTTGATGATCATGAGATGGGCGTGACGCACACGATTCGGGGCAAGGATCATATGGATAATGCCAAACGCCAGAAGTACATTTTTGATTTTTTTGGGTGGAAGGTTCCTGTGCATAAGTACGTGGGCAGGATTAATTTTGAAGGAATTGAGGTTTCGAAAACTAAGACAAAGCTCGCGATTGAGCGTGGCGAATATGAGGGCTGGGATGATATTCGTCTGCCGTTTTTGTGCGCGTTAAAGCGTCGCGGCTATCAGTCTGCGGCGTTTACAAAGTGGGCAGTGGACATTGGTTTGACTGAAACCGACAAGACTGTCGCGATTGATGAATTTTTTAAGACGTTGAATCATTTCAATAAGGAGATTCTTGATCCTGTTGTTAACCGGTATTTTTTTGTGTGGGATCCGGTGAAGATCTCGATCGAGGGCGCGCCTGCTCAGCAAGTGTCTGCAGACTTGCACCCCTCTGATCCCTCGCGTGGAAAGCGCGTATTCACTACGAGCATGGATTTTTTCATTTCTCGTGATGATTTCGGCGCGTTGAAGGAGAATGGATTATACCGGCTTATGCACTGTTTGAATTTTACAAAGAAAGGTGGAAACCTTGTCTTTGTGTCAAAGGAACATAAGGATTTCGAAGAGAAGGGCGATGCGATCATGCATTGGTTGCCGGTCGACCAGACAGTGAATGTGTGCGTGCTGATGCCTGATCATTCAGAAAGGGAAGGTGTGGGCGAACAGGCGATAGCGAATTTGCCTGTGGGAGCGAACATTCAGTTTGAGCGGTTTGGTTTTTGTCGGCTGGACAACGTGAAGCAGAAAACGTTTCAGTTCTGGTTTGGTTGCAGGTGATGGTGGTACGCGCGGATTTTTCTTCGTGCGCTCGCAAGATGTTTTGTCGTGCCTTGAATGCGTGCGGCAAACGCGTCTGCGGCTTCTTCTTCCGGCGCGGTATGGCGTGAAGTAAAGAGTGCGAGTGGTGAGAAGAGGGTGAGGATCCAGCGGGAGAGTTTCTGAATGTTTGCGCCTGATGCGATGTGTCCAAGTTCGTGGAGGAAGACTGCTTCTTGTTCTTTGCGGGTGAGGAGGTCAAACACGCCGACTGAGGCAAAGACGCGGTTGAAGATTGTGAACGCTTTGGGTTCTTGGCCGTCAAACACGTACAGCGGCGCGTTGATGGCGGCGGCAGCCGCGGCGTGATCATAGACGCGGTTGGCCGCACGGGTTGCCCGATGGGAAAAAACGTACAAGCGGGGGAAGATGGCGTATCCGATGAAGAGCGTTAGTCCTATAACGAGCGGAAGCATGAAGAGTCCGATTCTTGTCAGGTAGTCAGTGCACATGATCATGATCGCGGGCACGATTTCCATGTCGCACTGTATCTGAGTGGCGAAGTGGACAAAGGGAAGGAGGAAGAGGCCAAGGTGGAGGTATGCCCATGGTACGGTGTTTGTGCGCTTCCACTGTGCGAAGCACCAGACTGCGCTCAGCCACGATAGAGTCAGGAGGAGGAAGTGGGTGGGGTTTGCAAGGTAGGGTATGACGAGGTTACTTGCCATGGTTAAACCTCTGTTCAAAGTACGTGACTGCTACGGTGCCAAAGCGTTCGATGAGTTTATTGACTGCGTTTTCGACAACTGATTTTTCAAACCCTTTCTGGTCGTGTGTTGGGGAGTACACATAGCGCATGCCGCCGCGTGCTGTTTCGATCGTGCGGGCGACGATGTTCTTGTGGTGGAGCCTATCGAGAAGTACCGCGATTGAGGAGAGTGCTACTGCGCGTTTTGTTTTAAGTACGCCGTGAATTTCGCGCACGCGGCAACTTTTGCGCTTCCAGAGGATGTCAAGGATGTCTTTTTCGAGCGGTGAAAGGATGTTGTTGAAGTTGGCGATGTGGGCTTTCATGCGAGGGGATATGATACGGGGCATTATTAAGGTAGTGGCCGTGAATTTCACAATGTTTATATACTACGCCTTTACACTCTATGTAATGGTTCGTGGCTTGTACCATTTGTCATAAACTTTTGCTGTGAGCCAAAGGCGAACTGCAAAAGTTTACGTGGACAAAGGTTTAAATAGGAGTGTATAACTTTCACGGACCGGGGGAACACGCATGAAATCAACGATCATTGTGCTGGCTATTTTTGGTTTGTTGCTCGTCGGATGCACAGGAGTTACCGGCAACGCGGCTCGACCGCCGCCTCCCGCACCTTCTGGTGGAGGGTGTGGTGTTGCAGCGCCTGTGGACGTGCCAGCAACGCCAGTTGTATCGTCTGTTGCAGAGGGGAATGTGCGCGCTCCGGCGTTGTAATCATGGCGCGCAAGAGACAGGAAGTGTCAGTGGCAAATGCCATTCTTCTTGTGCTCTTGTTTGGCGTGCTGGTGTTCAGCTCGTATTCAATATTTTCAATGTACCAGGCTTTCGATAAGGGCCCGCCTCCTCTTCCTGCCGTTGAATTAACGTTGATTACAGTGGATGGTTGTGAGGCTTGTCTGGACGTGAAGCAGGTTCAGGGAGTGTTGTCTCAGGTTGCAGTTAACGTTTCCAGGACAACAGTGGTGCCTCATACAGAGGCAGCAGAGTTGGTTGCCAAGCACGCCTTGAAGCGCTTGCCTGCGGCGATCATTACAGGCGAGGTGGCGAACCTGACGTTGGAGAATTTTGAGAGCAGGGATAATGCGCTGGTGTTTGATGCTCCGCCTGCGCCGTATTTTGATCCTGTAACGCAGGTGTTGAAGGGCAGGATTTCGGCAACCATCATTTCTGACAAGACGTGTCCGGCGTGTTCAAATGTGAGCGCGATCGTGTCTAATTTGAAACAGCGCAACGTGTGGATATCGTCTTCGAGGTCTCTTGACGCTGGATCAAGTGATGCGAAGAAGCTGGTGGACAAGTACAAGATTGTGAAACTGCCGACAGTGATTTTCAGCGAGGAAGCAGGAGAGTACGAAATTTTCCAGAAGTTCTGGAGCCAGTTGGGAACGACAGAGGCAGATGGGTCTCTGGTGTTGCGGCAGGTTGATCCTCCATTTAAGGATGTGAAGAGTGGAGGAGTGAAAGGTCTGGTGGCGATGACGTATGTGGTTGATGCTTCTTGCGCAAACTGCACTGCGCCTGGTTTGTTTAAGGAGATTTTCCAGTCAAATCTGGGCATGGCGGTTGTGAACGAGAAAAGTGTTGATGTGTCATCGACTGATGGAAAGAGACTGTTAAAGCTGTATGGCATTGGGCTGGTTCCTACGGTTGTGTTGTCGAAAGATGCTAAAGACTATGCTTCCTTTGAAGAAGTGTGGAAGCAGGTGGGCACGCAGGAAAATGACGGAGTGTACGTGTTCAGGAATTTGGGATTGATTGACGGTTTCACGTACAAAAACCTGACGAGCAAGGAAGTGGTTGTTGCTTCTCAGGAAGAATGATTTGTGAATTTTCCTGAGCGAGCACCAAAAGTGCGAGTTCGGAAAATTCGTACATTATCGTTTGATAACAAGCGGCTCTTTGTCCACAGCGTCAAGCACTATTGCCTCCCGCCCGCAGTATGGACAGAGTGTGGGCACGAAGTTTCTTGTGAACTTCCACTTGCACATTTCGCACTTGTATTTTTTACGTTCCAGTACCATTCACAGCGGGCGGAATCCGAGTTGTATTTAAACCTCACGACTTTTCCGAACTCGCTCGGCGTCGCCTCGCTCGTTCAGGAAAATTCTGGGGGTCTGTGATTTCTATACTTTACTCTTACAAATCAAGATTTAGCCGGAGCATCATCAACAGGCAGGACAAACCCCATGTCGTCTTGGTCAAACCCGTCGTCTGCGTCTGTCGCGGCTTGTGCGCACGTGTGTTGAATGTAGGGGCGCAGGACGTGTTTGATGTAGTGCAGAGTGTCTTCGAGTTGGGCTTTTTTTCCGCGATACTCGCCAAGGCGCTCTCCTGCCCTTTGTGCAGTTATGTTGCATGTTGTTATTTTAACTACGTTAAACGCGTGTTCGATACGCGGCCAGTATTCGAGGTCAAGATCTGCGAGCTTGGCCTGAAGTTCACGCTCCTTTTCTTCAAGTCCTTTGAGGAGTCGTGCGCTAAGATCTTCTGTGTCCATCCAGAAAGAATATTCATATATGGCTTTTATTTATTGAGTACACACTGTGTGCATCACGATCGTGGGCGTGCCCTGAGGAGGCGTGTGTATCCTGAGGAGTCCAGAAAGGTGCGGATGGCTGTGGCATTGATCATGTCTTCGACTGGTGCTAAGGGGAGCATAAAGGCGTGTGCACGTATGCCGATAAGGTCGCCGCGGGCGTTGAACACCGGCCCTCCGCTGTTTCCGGCTTGGGTGTTCATTGAGATGTATGCAATGTGGTCGTCGCTGGGGTCAAGAGGGTCGCCGAGTGATTTGACGTAGCCGATGTCAAAGGATTTAAGGAGCCGTTCGTTCAGGACAAGACTGGGCAATTCGCTTTCAGGAAATGCACGGTATCCAACGCCATAGATCGTTTCTCCTATGCTTGCTGTGCCAAGGCGGTGTATTGCGCGCGCTTCAACACGCTGGTTGGCTCGCACTAAAGCGATGTCATTGTCGCTGTGTGCCGCAATCTCAAGGGGGATTGTTTCATAGACGAGTTCCCCTGCATGAAGTCTGTAGGCCGTTACCAGGCCGAGTGTTTCGCTGGTTTTCACGAATCTGCGTCTGAGGGGAAGGAAAGGATGGCTTGCGATTTGCTCATCTTCAAATGGGGAGACGACGTGGTAGGCGGTGATGAAGTATGATTCGTGATCGTCATTGCTGACGCACACGCCTGAACCATAGCCATACGAGTTGACGTCGCCGGCTGTTCCTGTGGGAGCCCATTTTCCGTCTGGCCCTGCTTGTTCTTCTTCGAAATGGTACGCGACGGATTGGTAGATCATGCGTGCAGAGTCCATCATTGCCTGTCTGCCGGTGACAGATGGCACGACGAGCTGTTCCAGTGATGATGGTTGCGGTTGGGGAAGGCGGCATCCAGGGACCGCAAGTGCTATTCCGAGAATCCCTGCCCCGAGAAACCCTGCCATCCGTCGAGGTGCGTGTTTCACTGGGTCCACTCTGGCTTTATTTTCTTTTGGATGGTGAAATCATATTCTTCTTTTATGCGTTGAATGTCATCAAATACAGTGGATTTTGGTATGTTGAGTTGTCGTGCAATGTCGAGAATGTGCGTGCGGGCGTTTTGTTGGAGAACTTCAAGCACCTTCTTCATACGCTCATCGCGATGTAACATGGGGACAGAGGATACAGGTGACATTTTATAATTTCCATTCATACATTATGCACTTGTACACATAGATCGAAAACTATTTATAGTCAGGAGGATTTCCGCACCTTGTTGAGGTGGGCATGAAGACGGGGGAAATATGAAACGCAGAGTGGTCAAACACGGAAGCGCTACGCTTACTATTTCTCTTCCTATCAAGTGGGTTAAAAAGTACGGCATCAAGCCAGGCGATGAGCTGGACATTGAAGAGGAAAAAGGCAATCTGATCATCTCAACGTCGCGTGACGTGAGTCAGGTGCATACGGCAGTTCTTGATATTGAACGATTGGGTATTATTGGCATTCGCTCCTTGTGTGCGTTGTACAGGAGCGGGTGCGATGTGATTCGGGTGAAATACACCAATCCAAAAACTCTTGCGGATATTGAGGAATGGGTGCCTCAGTTGCCTGGGTTTGAGATCATGCAGCAGGATGAGGCAAGTTGTACGCTGAAGGAAGTGAGTATTCCCACGCGCACTGATGATGTGGACGACATTATCAAGCGGACGTTTCTGGTGTTGATGAGTGTTGCCAAGGATGTTGAGGAAAATGTGTCAAAGCCGAACAATTATGAGGCGTTGCGCACGCTGTGCAAGCGGGACCAGACGATTAACAAGTTCTGCAATTTTTGCAGGCGTATTTTGAATAAGAAGGGCATCAGCAGGATCAAGGATGCGCCGATGATTTATTACATGTTGGAATCATTGGAGAATCTGGGTGACGAGTACAAGTATTTCTGCAAGTGGGCGGCGGATGAAAAGGTTGACGTGAATAACCCAAGGGTGGCTTCAACAGTCAAGGAAACAAATAGGCTTGTGGAGAGCTTTTATTATTTGTACTTCAAGTTCAATGATGATAATGCGCGCAAGTTCCAGGAATCTGCTCGTGCGCATTTGGCTAAAATTGAAGGAATGCATAAATCAAAAAATTCCCAGGAAATTGTCTTGCATGATTATTTTGCCAGGATTACCGGCCAGTTGATCCAGATGGTGGGTCCTTTGTTGGCAATGAGAATTCCTGAGAAGTGTATGGTCCCTGATAGTATTGCTTAATGTTTTTGGCATGGCTTAATGTTTCGTTTGGTCCTTGCTGGATTCAAAGGGCCCTTCCCTTTTTCCAATGAACGCTCGGGAGATATAGTCAGCGAGGTCGTGCCAGCCGTGCCTGTTATGGGCGGGAAATACCCTGTTTTGTGAAGCTTCTTGCGCTATCTCATAGAGCGCACGGACATGCGCTTGGTATCGTTGTTCGTATTTCTGGATGCGCCGTTTTTCTTCCCGTTGTGTGATGGGAACATTGTCGCCGGTTGTTACTGCACTGATGCGGGTTTGCCGGGCGTACGCCCTGGTGTCGTATTGTCTTTTCCAGTAGTGTGCGGACATTCTGAGGCTTGCCCACCAGCGGGAATAGAGGAAGTCGCGTTCGAGTTGTTCGTCGCTGATGTCGCGTTTGATGGCTTCAGGTACGGCATTCATGGCAAGGGAAAGAATGTCTTCTGACGTGAGCAGGTAGGGTTCGAGAAAGATTGCAGGGTCGTCCTGATAGTGAGAGACGGTGAGCACGTCAAAGTCTGTTCCTGTGCCGTCAATAAATGCGTTGCTTTGCTGGAGGTCCTTGCCGAAACGTCTTTTCATGGCGACGAGGTGCGGAATGATAAAGTCCGGGAGAAATCCAGTGTCCTTGAGTGTTTTGCCGTCTGCATGGATGGAGAGTCTCGGCTCAATGGATCGTGTGACGTAGCTTAAGTAGTCTTCAGGTTTTCTTTTCATTAAGATTCTTTTTGATAAACTGCCATTGTGGTAGTTGTTTTCGATGTTGTCCACTTGGAGGTTCCATTGTACAATGCAGCGTCTAAAGGTGCGGAGAATGGTTTTGTGAATTTCGTCAACTTTTGCCTGCGAGTAGTGGCTGGGTGATGCCTGGCAAATGTTGATTTGTTGCTGTTTGGCGTGCAGGTAGTTGAATACTGTTGGCGAGACTTTGCGTTTTTCAATTACGACAGTCTTTCCATCAGGGTGTTGGATGTACATAATGGGCTCTGGGTGTTTGATTCCCCAACTCCGAAGTTGGGCAAGCTTTGTTTCTTTTTCGTGGTCTTCAAGCCGCTTGACGACAATGGTGGGTCCTTCACTCGAAGTGTGCTTCGGGAGTCTCAAGTACACAACTTTGTTCAGGGCATCGCAGGTGTCAACTCTCTGTACGCCTTTTCCTTGGGCAAGTTGCAGAACTTTTTCTGCGAGACTCCCGGGTGTGGCTTTGTAGACGCGTTTTTCTTTGCCTAATCCTTCAAGTTCTGCTTCAAGAAGTACGAGTTTTGGATGGTAGTCAGGATTGTTCTTGGTATGGTGAGGCGCGAGAGAAATGCACTTTCGTGCGCTCTTTGTAATCTTGCGGAGTTGCTTTCGGTAATTGTCTATATTTTTGTGGCTGTCTTCGAGCTGTTCGACCATGGCTGTGCTTTCCAGATCATCGTCAGGGGCCAGTCGTATATTCACGCGTGACGTGAATTTGATCTCGTCTTTCAGTCGGCGGACTACTCGCCTGGCTAAGCCAAGGTAGGCGTCGGCGGCGTTGATGAGGTTGTCCGGTGAATTGTCTCCCGCACGGCGGGCTCGTGTGTAGTAGTTGATTGCGCGCTTGTAGCACACGTCTGCGACTTCGTCCAGTGGAACAGCACGCAGGCTTCTGAGGCATTGTCGTATTCGTGGTATTGCGGCAACATCTTTTCGGGAGAGCAGTGTGGCAAGGTTGAGATAACTTTGGGCTATAAGGCTTGAATGGAAGCTGGAGGGATGGGGCGGCGCGGCATGCGTGTAATGTTGGAGGGCTTTCATAGTATAACTGGTTCGTCTGGTTGCGTCCAGAACCGAGTATGCCGTGTAGAGTTCTCCGAGTGTCAGGTGCTTTCTGGGATCAATTTCTGGAGCACAGGGGATTATGCCCAGTATTTTTTTGGCTTGTTCGAGCTTGAGCCTGCGCCATCCGGCCGCCAGTCCTTTTATTTTTGCTTGCGCTATATTTGCTTGCGCCTGCGTGAGTAGGCAATGTGCGACGACCTCATCGACGCTGGTAAACGCACCAGGGTTTTGCCAAACAACTCGGTATGCGTGCTTGATGCGGCGCTCTGCCGCGTTAAGGAGTCCGTAGGCGATATCGCACGCGTTGTTGTAAAGTTTTCCTTTTGGCAGGGAAGCGGTTCGCTTGCCATGTTGCGCTGCTGCGCAGAGGATGTCTGTGGGAACTTTGTGCTCGCGTGCAACATATCTGCCGACACGTATCATGCCTGTGGCGAGTCGTTGAAGGCTGCGGACAAAATAGGGGAGTTTGCGTATTTTCTCATGGGCAGGCAGCAGGCGAAGTATTTTGAGTTCGTAGGTCGCTGACTGCTTGTACATCTCTATTCCTTTGAGCTCGCACCGCATTTGGATGGCTGTTGAATCTGCAAGCTTGGCAAGTCCGTAGTAGCATTTGCCTGTCTTGGCAAGGTGGCGTACCGTGCCTTCGATGGCGCCTGTCTTTTGTTCTGAATATTCAGTAAGACTGGAGAGCGCATTGAGCGCAGCTGCGTAGTGCTGCTTGTCGTGCAGCAGTTCCGCGAGTCCTATGTGAGCATCTGCTTTGAGCTCAAGGAAGTCATCATGCCATTCAGGAGTCAGGGCGCCTTTTTGTTCGACCGCAGATATGACTTGCGCGTAGAGTGTTTGTTTTTTGCAGGGGTCATTTTCAACGCCTGCGAGGCGCGCCAGTTGGCGTGCGCGGTCAACGTAGCTTCTTCTGCTTTTGGTGAGCACGAAAAAATCAAGCTCGTAGTCAAGCATGTCGCGGCGTTGGTCTGGAGGGCAGGTTCGTGCCCAGTCACAGTATGCTTGCATGAACGCCTGGCCGTAGGGCATGAGGTCGTCAGTGTGCTGCCAGCGCAGTGCGTTGCGGAGAATGTTGCTGACTTCAAGAATTTCAGGTGTGGGAGCAGGGGGCTTGCTTCCGTTGGTGATGAGCTCGTCAACAGTCTGGATCGTTCGGCGTTGCTGGCCATCAAGGGTTATGCCTTGTGGACTTAGTATTCGTGTAAGTAGCTCGTCAAGGGTTGGCTTTCTCTCGCGATGTATGATCGCATGGATTATTCCTGATACAGCCATACCACACCTCGTTCAGGCACTGCACTGATGTTAAAATATCCTCTATCCACACTTGTCATAGAACTGGCGGCGGTATGTACTTTTTAAAGTTATACATATCAGGTACGTGTTAAGCTTCTGTTATCTTTTGCTGACAGTCAGAATAGCTAAACAAGTACGATATCAGAGCAGACACTGTGCGCCGGGATGGGCGACAGCGTGTTGTTTGCGGTGCTTGTATTCGACTGGAGGCGAGAGTTTTGCGAGCTCTCGTATGATGTGCTTCATGATGGCGTGTTGCGCGTCAATTCTGCTTTGTGCGCGGCGAAGTTCTGTTGCCAAGTCTGGCACTTCAAAAACGTCGTTGATCCAGTTGGCGAAATCGTTGCGTTCCCAGCTGACGTACTCGCGGAATGCGTCGTCAGACATGGTGTCCAGCTCGTCGATGAGTTCGTACAGCGTTGCGAGTTTGCGGCCGTCACGGAGGACAAAGGTTTTTTCAGTTGGAGCTTTGCCAAGTTCTTTTTTGTAATAATGGACTTCGACGTGTTGTGTTGGTTTTGCCGCGCGCCGCGTAGAACGTGCCTTCGTCTGACGTGCAAGTTTAGGACGTGCCTTTCTCTGTACCATAGCTCACCTTTTTTTGCAAACAAACTCAGGATGGATACTGTAGTATATAAATTTTCTTGTTCACAAGATATTTAAGACTGGACGGTACGAGTTGTTGTATGCTTCAAGCCGACATGCACATGCATACGAATCGTGATCCTGAGGATTCATGGATCACGCACACGCCTGAACAATTGATCGATCATGCGGCGGCGCTTGGTTTTGACGTGTTGTCTATCACGCACCATCGGCGGGTGATTTTTGAACAGTCATGGGCGAGGCGTGCGAAAAAACTTGGGATGCTTCTTATTCCGGGTACTGAGGCGCGCATTGAGGGTAAGGATATTTTGCTGTATAATTTTACGCCAAAAGAGGTGTATGATGTGCGTGTGTTGTCAGATTTGAATGCGTACGCAAAGCGAAGGGATCGCCTGATTGTTGCTGCTCACCCATTTTATCCGATTCCAAGTTTGCGGGATGGCACTCATTCCTGCGGTCTGGTGTTGCAAAGGATCAAGCATGTTGTGGACGCGGTTGAGTATTGTCATTTTTACGCGAGGTTGTTTAATGGCTTTAACCGTTTGGCGGTGTGGGCGGCAGGCAGGTATGGTCTGCCGGTGGTTGCGAACTCTGACAGTCACGCGTTGTCGTACATGGGATCGAATTACACGTTGATTAATGCGAATAAGGATGTGCGCTCGATTTTTGCCGCAATTCGGGCAGGCAAGATAAAAATCGTGACCAGGCCCCGAACGTCAGGCGAGCTTTTCAAACTGGGATGGAACTTGTTGAGTCCGAAAGTTCTGAAAAAACTTGTTGCACCGTAGTTCTCGTACCTGTTTAGCTCTCCTGTGGGTACGAATTCTCGAAAACCA
>JACQMZ010000096.1 GCA_016203345.1 Candidatus Woesearchaeota archaeon
GAATTTTGCGAATTCGCGCCTGCGGGCGCTCATTCAGCAAAATTCGTTAAACGTAGTGATTGTTTCTACACAGTTATTTTGACGAATTTTCTTGAGTGAGCGCAGCGAACTCAGAAAATTCTAATCGACAAAATCTATTCCCAACTCGTTCGCCATCTCCTTCTTGTTCGCGTCAAACAAGCGCTGGCCAGGACCGAAAATCTGCGGAGACCGCACACCAGTCACGATCAGCATCACGCGCAACGTGCGATCCAAGTCCTCATAAATCTGAGCACCCCAAATCACGCGCGCATCCTCTGACAATCGGGAAGAAATCGTTTCCACGACCTTTCTTGCCTCGTTCAGCGTCATGTCCTTGCTTCCTGCCACGTTGATGAGCGCTCCTGTCGCGCCAGTAATATCCACATCAAGCAGAGGATTAGTAATGGCCTTCTCCACTGCTTCCACAGCCCTGTTCTCGCTGTCGGATTCACCAACACCGATAAGCGCCACGCCGCCGTTCGTCATCACTGCACGAATGTCAGCAAAATCAAGATTCACCAACCCTGCCCGCGTCACCAGTTCAGCAATGCCCTTGACCGCATTTGTCAAAATTTCATCAGCAACCTTAAACGCAGTATGCAACGGCAAATCAGGAGCAAGATCCAACAACTTGTCATTAGGAATCACGATCAACGTGTCCACAATATTCTCCATCCGCTCCAAACCCTGCAACGCATTCTCATAGCGACGATTCCCCTCCATTGTAAACGGCATGGTCACAATCCCCACAGTCAACGCGCCAAGCTTCTTAGCACAATCCGCAACCACAGGAGCAGAACCAGTTCCTGTGCCGCCACCCAAGCCACACGTGATAAACACCATGTCCGAGCCCTGCATAGCCTGCTTAATCTCATGCTCGTTCTCCTTCGCAGACTCCTCACCAATCTTTGGATCAGAACCAGCACCCAACCCCCGCGTAATCTCACGACCAATCAAAATCTTCTTGTCAGCATTCGTGTACAACAAATCCTGAGCGTCTGTATTCACAGCGAGAGTTTCAGCACCTGCAATCCCAACTTCAGTAATTCTATTGATGGTGTTGTTGCCGCCGCCACCGCACCCCACTACTTTGATAGACGCGCGCTGCTTCGCCAACAACTCCTCGAGCTCGGTATCAAGAACATTAGAAGTCCTTTTCGCCACTAGCTTAGGATCAGAAGCCTTCTGCTCTGACTTTTTCTGCACCTGCTGAATAAATTCCACTTACACCACCCACGAGAGCAGTTCAAGGGGCATTATATAAGCTTTACTGAAATTTTTGCGAGTTCGCGGCGCTCACTCAGCAAAAATTACAACTACAAAACATTGACGAAAACTACGGTGTCAATTCCTACCAAGGGCGCCCACCTTTTTGTTAGTTCCTGCTGGATTTGGTCAGGAATTTCAACAGGCAACACAACCGTCGCCTTCTTCCCATCAATTGTCACTTTTGGATCCTCCTGCTTCAAAAAAACGCGCACCAAAGCAGACAAACGCTCACCAGAATCTGTCACCAGACGCTTAATGTCCACGTCATAACTGACTGTTTTGCCAGCAAACGGATGATTAAAATCAACGATCACGCGGCCACCAGTCACGCTCCGCACCGTGCCCACCACGTCATCAATATTCACCTGCAACCCCACCACAGGCTGAACACGCTGATCAGTAAACTTCTGCTTTGGAATCAACTGCAACAAATGAGGATCCTTCTTCCCAAACGCCTTCTCCG
Organism: Candidatus Woesearchaeota archaeon; assembly: GCA_016203345.1. Taxonomy (GTDB): domain Archaea; phylum Nanobdellota; class Nanobdellia; order Woesearchaeales; family ARS49; genus JACQIC01. The sequence continues at coordinate 1,754 of JACQMZ010000096.1, forward strand.
GCACAAGCTCAACCACAAATTTTTCCACATCCCGCCCTTCCAACGACTCGTCCAAACCCGACAACACCATCTGCTGGCCCACACACACGACAACAGGCGCATACTTCATGTTGGCAGAAAAAATGCCAGCCTTCTTAGCAACATCCGCACTCGTCGTGTCAAAAACAATGTTTTCATCCTTCAACCGAGCGGTGAATTCCAATTCAACAAAATCGCCTTTCTTGATATTCATAAGAAACCCGACACGAGGATCCTTTTTAATCCTTACGGAATCTCCGAACTCGCGCTTCGCGCTCATTCAGGAGATTCCGGGTTTTGCCGAATGAGGGGCGAAGCGAGGCATTCACAAATCCGCAGTCACGTTTAAATACCACTCCCTGTTCATCCTATCTATGCAAGACTCGTCACAACCACCAGTTCCCGTATCACCAGTTCAACCGCCTGCACAACCACCTGTTCAGCCACGAGAGCCAGCAGTCGAACCTGTGCCGCCTGTGCATGAAGCGACACCCACTACACAACCACAATATATTTCAAAATCCACACCACAAGCCGAACTTCGACAATCAAAACTCGAACAGTTCAAGGAATTTATCGTCGAATGCAGACGCGTGCTCCGCATCACCAAAAAACCAGACCGCCAAGAATTCACCACCATCGTCAAAATCTCCGGACTCGGCATGCTCATCATCGGAGTCCTCGGCTTTCTCATCAGCGTACTTAAGGAAGCGCTCTTCTGAGAATTTTGCGAACTCCCTCGCTTCGCTCGGTCGTTCAGCAAAATTCACGGAAAAAGTTAAATAGCCATACGAGAAACTACCCTCATGCAAAAGGGGTTGGCGTTTCTGACTGTCATCATTCTCTTGTCAGCGAGCGTAGTGGCGTTTGGATTAGCAGACATAACTGGCTGGGTAGTGAGCTGGTGGCGCGAACCAACACCTCCAGTTATCGAGCACGCGTACCTGTACCCTATCAAAGTGCGACCAGGCGATCAGCTATTGCTGACTGCGAAAGTGAACGATCAAGTTGGCGTCAAGAGCGTGATGGCAGAGGTCGAACACGAGAATGGCAACGACACAGTGCCGCTCATACTCGTGGTTGGCAGAGACAAACAAGGAACATGGCAGGCGCCGTGGAATGTGCACGACACCCTTGACCAGAAATGGTACAACGTCACTATCACAGCCACGAATACGTACGGGCTCACTACAACGATCATACTCGAGTATCAGGACCCGACTGTCAGCCACATCGCAGACCAAGTACGGCCCGGAACATTCACAGAAGGCCAGTACATATTCCCCTCAACAAGCACTGTGGGTGTTGGCATGACGCCGGCTCAAAAACTCCACGTGAATGGAAGCTTAAATGTAACAGGCAACATCAGCGTGCAAGGCAACATTTCCATCGGAACAGGCACGGTTACGATTTCCAGTTCAGACATCACGTGCGCGAACTGCGTGGGATCAGCTGACGTAAAATCTGGAGAGGTGCAGTTGCGGGTGTCAAGCTCTTGTTCAGGAAGCCAGGGAATACAAAGCATCGGCTCCAGCGGCACTGTTTCATGCGGGACTTTTAGTGGTGTTGGTGGCGAAGTGCTTGTCTTGCATCATCCATCAGGTTCTGGAAGCGTCAACTGCCCATCCAGCTACACTACAGTCATGACAGGGCGTTCATATATTGGGTACGGTGATAACAATCCTGGCACCGATGGAGACATGACTTGCGTGAAGACTGCATTTACAAAAGTAGGGTCTTCAGACGGTTCTGATATTACTGCAGGGTATATTAGTTCATCAACAACGTGCAAAGTCTGCATACGCGACGATGCACCTGTAGGCAGTGTTCTTGAACTGCACATGGGTGATTCAACAACATTCACCAGCGCGTGTTCAGCCACGGGAGTCACACTCCCTTCAAGCACAACGTGGTCTGCCCAGTTCTCCAGCGCCGGCAAAAGTTATGCAGGAACAGGTGTTGGTATTACCTCAGGAGGCACCGGAGGACATCTTACCTGCATAGCGGCCACATATTCGACTTCTGTTTCATCAAGCGGTGGATCCTTTGGAGGCGGCAGTAGTCAGGATGATGCAATGTTTGCAGACAGCACTTCCGGCACAACGCTCACTGCCACCAACTGCAACATCTGCATCAGAACAGCATAGTCCTGAATGAACAACAGCAACATTTAAAAACCTCCTGATGTTCGCACTCACATACTTCTATGGTAGAGAAAGATCAACCTAAGGAAGAGGCTAAGGATGAGGCAAAGCCAAGTCCGTTAAAGAACAGCCACATCTATGCAGTCCGCACGACAGCAAACCGTGAAGACCAAGTCATGGACTTTATCACGAGCAACGTGAAAAAGAAAAAACTCCCAGTCTACTCCGTCATCAGGCCTCACGGCATGCGTGGATACATGTTCCTTGAAGCATTTGACCGCCAAAGCGCAGAACAAGCCGCACAAGGAGTGCCTTACGCCCGCGGCCTCCTGCCCAAAGAAATCCAATACGCTGAAATCGAGCACATGCTTGAACAAGTCAAGCGAGAAGTTGACATCCGCAAAAGCGACATCGTCGAAATCATCGCCGGACCATTCAAGCGCGAACAGGCAAAAATCACCCGCGTGGACAAAGCAAAAGAAGAGGTTGTTGTTGAACTGCTCGGCGCGGCAGTGCCCATCC